>CAZCJI010000873.1:0-1000 GCA_964498625.1 uncultured Rhizobium sp. | reverse complement strand
GCTCGAGGCGGTCATGCCGTTGGCATAGGGATATTCGCCGGGCTTGAGCACTTCGCCGACGATGTAGAACGGCCGATAGGTCGTGATCTCCACCGCGACTTTGGGATCGTTGAGATAGCCCTGCGCGAGCGCCGCCGCGATGCCGCTTTCGATCTCGTGCGCGGTGAGGCCGCCGGCCCTGATCTGGCCGATCAGCGGCAGGCGGATCACGCCGGTGGCGTCGACCTGGAAGTCGCCGCTGAGATCGGCTTCGTCATAGACCGTGATGTGAACCTTGTCCCCGGTGCCCAGCCGGTAATCCGTGCCGCCATAGGCCGGCGAGGTGTCGGCGCCGGCGGGGAGCGCAGCCGCGCTCAGGAACGCCGCGCCGAACACGAGCGCGCGCAGGAGAACCCGGAGATACCGAAGAGCCTTGGCCATGTGCGGCAGCTTACGGGAGGGGCCTTTCGGAATCCCTACGGTTTTAGCGGCGCGGTAAACCAGCGGTTAAGGCTGGCCGGCCGGGAACAGGAAAATTCACGATTGGCGGGTTCCGCCGCATCCGAACGCCCTTTCCGGGCATCTGACAGTCAGGAGCGGCGAGGATGCGTCATTGAACGCGGGCCGCATTGTTCCTACATCGGGACAGGCTGTCGGGGAGAATTGGCCATGAGCATCGCGGACGGGGCACCTGCCCTGATCGGACCTGCCATCCCGGACAAGCGATTGTCGTTCTTCAAGGGCCTCAAGGCCGCGCGGGAAAACCAGTTCGCCGCCATTCCGCGCGTCGCCTATGAGGAGCCGGTCTGGATCACCAAGACGATCTTCGGCACCGGCTATTTCATCAACGATACGGCCGGCGTGAAGCAGGTCCTGCTCGACAAGGTCGCCAACTATCCCAAGGCCGAGCAGGAGCGCTATGCGCTGGGCGCCGCGTTCGGCGACGGCATCCTGGTCAGCGAAGGCGAGAAATGGCGCTCGCACCGCCGCACCATGGCGCCCGCCTTCGACTTCAAGAGCC
>CAZCJI010000872.1:0-1000 GCA_964498625.1 uncultured Rhizobium sp. | reverse complement strand
AAACACCCGCTTACCCAAACGAATCTCGCCGCTGAACGTGGCATCGGAGTGCGGTGTACGCGAAAAGCCGATCCAGCCCTTGTTACTCATCGTCGCGCCGAAATGCGAGCGGTACGCGAGATCCCATGAGATCTGCCGGCCCCGCACCTCGATCGCGCCGCGGCACCTGTTCTCTTCAACGCGGTTTGGCCCGGCTTCGAGAAAAAATGTACTTGGATGACTGCTGACGGTGAGCGCTTGAAGAGGGAAGTCCTGAATGAAACTCTCAGGGCTGCCGTTCCGCGGAAACCAGGTTGCCCAAACCTGCACGGGAGCACAGGCTGTTTGGGGACATCCGTCGCGTCCGGGATTGGTCAGCAGGTAGCGAAACCACCACGCGCCCGATCCATCGGACAAGCCGAGACGCAGGAACCAGGCCTCATACCGCCGGCGCATGCTGAGCCGCGTGTAGGCCCGGTTCAACGATTTCATGCCAAGACTTTAAATGGCGGGGGCACTCTTCCGGAAGGCTCGCTGCAAACTCAGCCAAGATGGGGCAAAGCGCTACCGACCCAACGTCGAAGTGGCGCTACGGTAGCGCTGCCAATGACCAAGGCACAAACTGTGCTCCAGCATGAGCGAAGGCCATCAATATTTAAAGTGATTGTTTAGGTTCAGGAGAACCCAACCTTAGCCGGTAACTGCTCACTGTTCCTCGCTCGACTCCGCATTTGCCTGCCGTTCCGGGCGCAGCAACGGGAACAAAATCACATCCCGAATGGTGTGAGAGTTCGTGAACAACATGGCGAGGCGGTCGAGCCCGATGCCGACCCCTCCGGCCGGAGGCATGCCATACGACAAGGCTCGGATGTAGTCCTCATCCATCTGGTGCGCTTCGTCATCGCCCCGCTCGCGCTCTTTCAGTTGCGCTTCAAAGCGCTGCCTCTGGTCCACGGGATCGTTGAGTTCACTGAAGCCGTTAGCGATTTCCATCTTTCCCGCAAACATTTCAAAGCGCTCA
>CAZCJI010000871.1:0-1001 GCA_964498625.1 uncultured Rhizobium sp. | reverse complement strand
TGCTTGTGTCGTGCGTTGCCTGTGTTCTTGGGCCGGTCGCCTCTGCCACCGCCGCGCCGACAGGGCAGGAGATGCTTCCAAACCTCGCGCAATGGCAGTCCATCATCACGGACGCCGCGCAACAGTTCGGCATTCCTGACACGTGGATTCGTGGCGTCATGCGCGCGGAAAGTGGCGGTCGCACGCGTCTCAACGGAAAGCCAATCACTTCACCCAAGGGCGCGATGGGGCTAATGCAGATCATGCCCAACACCTATCGAACGTTGCGCATCCAATATGGTCTTGGCGACAATGCCTATGATCCGCGCGACAACATTTTCGCGGGCGCGGCATACTTGCGCCAGATGTACGACCGCTACGGCTATCCATCGCTGTTCGCGGCATACAACGCCGGACCGAAGCGCCTCGACGACTTTCTTTTGCACGGACAATCGCTACCGAGCGAGACGCTGAACTATGTCGCGAGCATCGTTCCTGGTGCCGACCTCGCGCTTTCTGGTGCAGGAAGCGCGGAGCCGATTGCGGCATCCACTCCATCGGTAGATAGGCAATCGACGCAAAATTCCGCCTCAGGGAACGCGCTTTTCTTCATTCGAAACGATGCTGAAACGGCGCCCGCAACAGCACATTCCGACGGTCCGGCAGCTCCATTTTCATCGACGAACAATGCCGCGTTGTTCGTTCCTCTCGCGGCAAGCTCCCAGTAGCAATCGCACATCATCGCAAGTGAGCGCAGGTGAAGGACGGCTTCATGCAACAGGACGCGGAAGGGCAAGATAAAAGACGGCACCATCGGCGCCTAAGTTGTTGTCTGCACATCCAAATGTGTGGTGCCAACGCCGTCGCGCCGGCACCAATACGGCACCACGTGCGACTTGCGCGCTTTCAGACGGCGCGGGCGAGCGCATGAACTTCGACGACGAATTCGAACCGAAGCTCGGGAAGATCCGGCACGGCGGCAGCAAGACCGGCCGGCGCTATCTGCAACGTGTGCTGCAGGC
>CAZCJI010000870.1:0-1002 GCA_964498625.1 uncultured Rhizobium sp. | reverse complement strand
GGCAGGTGCTGGGGGCGGCGGGCGGGTGACGCTCGCGGACGCGGGCTCCGGCAGAGACCTTGTACCGGGGCGCATTCGCATTTTCTGTGCAACAGGCGTATTTTCAACGGCCACGACCCTTGCGGCCGGGAAGGTCGGGCCATCCTGGGGGATTCCGACTTGCAGCCTCGAAGTCACAAGGCCGCATCGGCAAGCCGCCGGCCGATCTCGCTGTGCTGGACGGATCCGGAGCCGCAGGACTGCTTGCGCGATACCGGCATCGAACTCATCGGCAAGATTCCATGGGGCTCGCACCTGTGCATGTTCTGCCAGACCAAGCAGGACATGATCGACGCCGCCAGCGCTTACTTTGCGGTGGCGCATGAAGGTGCAGAGCATTGCATCTGGATCGTGTCGGCCCCGCTATCGGTCGACGAAGCGACGGCCGCGTTGGCGCAGCAATTGCCCGGCTTCGCGGAACGACGTCGCGCCGGCCGGTTCGAACTGGTCGCGGCGGCGGACTGGTACTACGAGAACGGTCTTTTCAACTGGGAAAGGGTCGTGGCCGGCTGGCACAAATGCATCGATGATGCGCTTGCGCGCGGGCTCGACGGCGTCAGGGCCTGCGGCAACCCGCTCTGGCGCACTGTGGAAGGCTGGCGCGACATCGTCGAGCACGAGCACGCGCTCGATGCCGCAATCGAGCGGCGACCCATCATCATGCTGTGCAACTACGCGCTGGAGCGGAGCCGGTCCGAGGACGTGCTCGACGTCGCACGAAGCCACCAAGCTGTCATTGCCCGGCGCCTGGGCCATTGGGAATTTCTCCAGGTGCCGGGTCTAAGCCGTGCAAAGCGCGAATTGCGTCATCTCAACGGCGATCTGGCCGTCCTGCCCGAGCGCCTCATGCGCGAGGGAGCGCTGACCGAACGCGAGCGCGTCGTGCTGGCGCAGCTCACCAAGGGCGCCTCCAGCAAGCAGGTGGCGCGGACGCTGGGGATCAGTCCGCGCACGGTGGACTTC
>CAZCJI010000869.1:0-1002 GCA_964498625.1 uncultured Rhizobium sp. | reverse complement strand
GCTGCGCCCGCCGCGCACGAATCCGATGGGTTTCAGCACGATCGCGTCGCTCATGAACGCACTCCGCAGCGAATTTCACGCCGCTCATGCGCCATCGCGCGGCGCCGCGCCACTGCAAAGGCGGCATGAGATGGCGGCCGCTTGCATGTCCGCTTAAGCCCTGCATCGGATAGGTATAAAATCCTATCTCTCGTTCTGAAGAATTCGCCCGTTCGGGGCAGCGACGGCGCAATTTCGGGCAATTTGGCCATGTCATCGGTGCGCATCCGCGAGCTCCAAAAGTTCCTCAACTTTGACGCGGGTCAATTCGTATCTATGCGGTCTGGGCGACAAGCGACTGTGTAATGTCCGATTCAGACATGCGGAGATCGCCATGACACATATCGGTTTGCCGGCACGGGCACAGCCCGTCCACCGTCACTTGAGGCTGGCCAGCAGGCGAGGCGCGAATGCCCGGCCGTTTCGTCATCAATCGTGCAATTGAGGATTACATCCATGTCCCTGATACTGATCATCCTGGTGCTTGTGTTGTTGTTCGGCGGCGGTGGCTATTACGGATACAACCGCTATGGCGGCGCCGGTTTGGGCGGCGCGCTCGGAACGCTGCTCGTTATCTTGCTCATACTCTGGCTGCTTGGCGTGCTGCCCGGCTTGCACGTTTAGACGCTGTCGATCCAAACGGGGGAGCGCTCGCGTAGCGTGTTCGTGCAATGAGCGATTCCTTCCACTTCGGATATGAACTGCATCGGCCGGCGGAAAAGCGAAGCATTCACGATGCGCGCTCACCGCTTGTCGGATTGGATTCGAACGAGTCGGAAGCGACGGATAGCTTCATCGCGTCCGACGGTGCGCTGGTTCCCTACAAGGTTTGGCGCGCCGAAGCGCCACGCGCCCTTGTCCTGCTGCTGCACGGCGCATTCGACTATTCCGGCGCCTTTGACGAGATCGGCCCCCAGTTCGCCAGACGCGGGATCACGGCGCTCGCCATCGATCAGCGCGGCT
>CAZCJI010000868.1:0-1003 GCA_964498625.1 uncultured Rhizobium sp. | reverse complement strand
CTGCGGCCAGCCTGCGCGCTGTCGCTCACGGTCGAAGCAAAGCGCTGGCCCGCGCTCATGGCGGCATTACGGACAGCACCGGCGCCGGCGCGGGCGACACCGGCTAGCCCTGCAGCGACTCCGGCGGCTCCGCTCTGGCCGGATGTCGCCTGCGCCATCTGATAGGCAGTCGAAGCGCCCGAACCCAGGGCCGTGCCAGCGCGGATCGCGCCCATTCCGGCTGCGCCGGCCATCCGCGCGCCGCCAATGGCAGCGGCACCGCCCAGGGCGCCGGCGCCGACCATCGCGCCGACCGTGCCGATCGCAGCGCCCGCGCCCAATTGCGGCGCGCCGGACACCAGGCCGGTTGCGATTCCGGGACCGAAAATTCCCAAACCGAACAAAGACAGCGATGCCAGCATCAGCGACATGGCGTCGGACAGGCTCGGCTGTTGGCCCTGCAAAGCGTTGACGTATTGACTGAAGAACGTGCTGCCAATTCCGACGATGATGGCGAGGACCATCACCTTGATGCCCGAAGCGATGACGTTGCCGAGTACGCGCTCCGCGAGAAAGGCCGTCTTGCCCCACAGTGCAAAGGGCACAAGCACGAAACCGGCCAAGGTGGTGAGCTTGAACTCCAGGATGGTGATGAAGAGCTGGACCGCCAGGATAAAGAAGGCGAGCACGACGACGGCCCACGCGAACATCAACACCGCGATGGTGACGAAGTTGCTGAAGAAGGTCGTGAAGCCGGCCATCGTCCCGGCCTGCTGCAACAGGGGCCACGCCGCCTGAAAGCCTGTCCCGGCCAGCTTGCCGGGCTTGAGCAGATCGTTCGCGGTGAGACCGCTGTTGGTGGCGGTCAATCCTAAAGTGGAGAAGGAATTGAAGATGATCATCGCGAGCGTCGAGAAGTTGCTCAGGATGTAGGCGAAGGTACCCACGTAGAGCACCTTCTTGATAAGGCTGGCGAGCACGTTGTTCTCGCCATCCATCGCCCAGAACAGGCCAGCAAGGGTGA
>CAZCJI010000867.1:0-1004 GCA_964498625.1 uncultured Rhizobium sp. | reverse complement strand
AAAGTCCCTGACCCGCGCCAGCCCTAGATCACCGCCGACAAGAATGCCATTAGGACCCGACGAAATGGATTCTATCTCGCCTACATCAAGTCCACTCTTCGAAAAGCTATGAATGGCCTTTCCATCGACAACGATCAGCTGTTCATTTCTATAGTGGAGCCACATTCGACCTTGAGAGTCGAATGCGATAATTCGCGGGGCAATTTCGGCGAGATCGGGCCTGACTACGACATGACTCCACTTGCCGTTTTTGAGACGAAATATTCCCTTGTTATTGACTGACACCCATAGCGCACCGTTTTTGTCTTCCGCACAGCTGAAGAGGTACGCGGACGCCATTGCGGCCGGCAAAGCTACCTCCTTTAGTCTTCTGTCGTTCAGCCGGAAAAGGCGGCCATCCGCGGTGGCTACCCAAAGCGTGCCATCTCTTGCGGCATGGAGAATCATGATCATGGACGAAAATCGAGAGACGACTTGCGGTGTGCTGGCCGGTGGGATGGCGAACAAAGTACGGCTGTCGGCAACGTAAAATATTCCGCGTTCGCCTTGGGCTGCTCGATATCCATTTCCCGAAGTCGTAGGTATTCCGGCTTCGGGAATTATGTTTCCTGCTCGGAAGCGATCGAGACCGAGATTTGTTCCAACCCAGATATTCCCTTCTCTGTCTTCAAGCAGCGTACCGGCGATGTCGGACGTCAGGCCGTCCTTCATGCCAAACCGACTCGTCACATTCTGTGCGTTCTGTGTATTTCCAGAATGCTGTATGGACTGAGGAGTGCGGGAGATGCCTCCAGAAGAATTAGGGGCATACTGATAGGTCTGCCAAAGGCTCGCCTCATGATCGAACATAATTGGTTGAGATGACTGCGCAAAAGGCGGCACAGCCCGATGCTCGGAGATGCGCAGATTGCGCCGCTCCGTTTCGACGGATTGAAGCAACGTGTTGGTGTGTTTCGCAAGATCCACGTACCAAACGCGTCCGTCTGGTGCTTTGGTGAGCTCGA
>CAZCJI010000866.1:0-1005 GCA_964498625.1 uncultured Rhizobium sp. | reverse complement strand
CGAGTTGTGCGAGAACAATTGCGAAGGCGCATGCGATCCCTTCGGAAAAATCCGCCTCAGCGAATGCCTTCTATGCATGAATTGCCTGAAGGCCTGTCGCCAGGCGCAAATGACTTACAGCACCCAACGTTCCGGCGCGGGAGAAATCGAATCGCCGGGTGTTAACCGCCGGGGCTTCATGGTGGCGGCACTCACCGGGGTCGCCTCCGTTCCCGCGGTCCGACTGGCCGGCAAGTTGAATCAGAATTGGGACTCCGGCGTTGTGCGCCCTCCCGGCGCGTTGTCCGAAAGGGAATTCGTGGACCGCTGCCTCAAGTGCGGGCAGTGCATGCGCATTTGTCCGACCAATGTCATTCAGCCCGCGTTCCTGGAGGCCGGGCTTGAAGGGATCTGGACGCCGGTCCTGAATTTTCGCGCCGGCACCAGCGGTTGCCAGCTCAATTGCATCGCCTGCGGGAACGTTTGCCCGACCGCCGCCATCCGTCCGTTGTCACTCGATGAGAAACTCGGACGCGGCGCATTCGCCTCTGCCGGACCAATCCGCATGGGGACCGCTTTTGTGGATCGTGGCCGTTGTCTGCCCTGGGCGATGGATGTTCCCTGCATCGTTTGCCAGGAAAATTGCCCGGTCAGTCCCAAGGCGATTGGGCTGCGTGAGGAGTTCCAAATCATTCACGATGGCAAGCGCAAGGTTCGGTCATCCTCGGCGATCAGTGTGACGTTGGACGGAGTACCGTGGCGCGCGGGAAAATTGGCGACTGGCGATTACTTCATCCGCCCGGAAGGCGCGCCGGAAACGGAACGCCGTTCGATTACGGAAAATTCCGCGGAAACAATCACGATTGCCGCGGCGGTGCCCTGGCCCGAGCCCACGGCTGCCGGCGCGCGGGCGATCATCGAGGTGCGACTTCAAAAGCCGGTCATTGACCCCGACCGCTGCATCGGCTGCGGAGTCTGCCAGCACGAATGTCCTGTCAGTGGCTTGAGGGCGATCCGCGTCACGGC
>CAZCJI010000865.1:0-1007 GCA_964498625.1 uncultured Rhizobium sp. | reverse complement strand
TTGCGCCGGCGTCGGGGCGAGGGCGACGAGCTGGAACAGGTACCGGGTTGCCGCTTGCCACTCGTTGCGCGCGATGTGGAGCTCGGCGAGCTGATCGAGTGCGACCGCATGCAGCGGATGGTCGAGAACGACGTGCTCGAGTTGAGTGATCGCGCCGGCCAGATCACCGCTCTGTCGCATGAGCTCGACGAGCGCGAAGCTCGCGCGCATCTGGCCCTCGTAGTCGTCGAGCGAGATCAGCTCGAGCGCGATGCGCGCCGCGGCCAGCGCGAGATCGAGCTCGCCGATCCGTGCGGCGAGGCTCTGCACTCGAGCGAGCAGATCGATGCGGCCCGGGGCGGCCGCCGCAGCGACTCGCGCGAGCTCGAGGGCTTCACTTTCGCGGCCGAGTTGTTCCGCGATCAGCGAGCGGCGCAGCGCGAGGTCATCTTCTCCGAGCTCGCTCTCGCCCGGCGCGAGATCGCGGTAGATCAGATCGGCGGTCGCGTAGTCACCGAGTCGGAACGCGAGCCCGCCGCGCGCGTCGAGTGCACGCGCATGGCCCGGATCTTCGATCAGCGCGAGGTCGTATGCACGCGCCGCTTCCTCGAGCACGCCGAGGTCGTCGGCAAGCCGCGCGACATCGAGCCACGCGGCGGCGCGCGCTTCACCGAGCGCGAGTCGTTCGGCGTTCGGCGCATCGGCGCTGCGCGCCGCGTATGCACTCGTGATCTCGGTGAGCGCAGCGAGATCGCCAGCCGCGCGATGCCGGCTCGCGAGCACGCGGAACGCCGCCGGGTGACCGGGCTCGGCGCGCCATAGCTGGTGCGCGAGCTCGCTCGCAGCCTCGAGCTCGCCGGCGGCATCCGCGGTCGCGAGCTTCGACGCGAGCTCGGACTGGCCGGCGGCTTCGTTCGCGGAGCTCCGGCAACGAGCCGCCGACGCGAGTAGTTGCGCGCGATCCGACGGGCGCGCAGCGCTCGCCGCCTCGTCGTACAAACGCGCGGCATCGAAGAATCGGCCGATCG
>CAZCJI010000864.1:0-1009 GCA_964498625.1 uncultured Rhizobium sp. | reverse complement strand
GACCCATCGCCGCCATTCTGGAAAGTCTTCTGCTCCAAGACAGATTTATACTGGCATTCCCGGTCACCAGGCAAGCGATATTCGGTCACTTCCTGGTTCGACTGGCGGAAATCCAACGCAATCGAAGCCCGGAGGCCGGAGAGGGCGCTTCCACTTCACTCGCGAATGATTTCTGCGTTTGCGGCAGGAGCGGAAATGCGGACAAGTCGCGGGCCGTCAAGAAAGAGATCGATTTCGTTGTCGTCCGTCTTGACTCGCAGCTCCTCCAGTTTTTGGCCGCCGGCATTTTGCTTGCCGAGAGACTCTACGGTGACGACGCCGGGTGCCAGATCTTGAGGGACCAACACGGAAAAAGTTTGTGGACCCAGTTTCTTCCAATCATAGAGACGCGCGAGCACGGCGTACTGATCGTAAAGATTGTTGTCCAGCACGACGACGAGCGGAGAATTGAACGTAAGCTGTTGCGTGTAAGGTTTCGCGCCCTCCAATTGGAGCTCGATTGTGGCAGTTACGCCCTCAAAGGAAATCGCGCACGTGGCCTTCTTTGTTCCCTGGGTAGTCCAATTGTAATGAACCGGGGTGCCGTCGGAACGCAATTCGAGATTTCCAGTGATGTGTTGCGTTACACCCTTATCCGGCTGAATTTCCGCGGTTCCGCGGGCGATCCAATTTCCTCCGCTCGGAGCGATTTCATACTCTTCCTTGCCCACTTCCTTGCCGCCGGATAGGATGCGGAATTTTCCCTTGTCGGGAATCATGAGGGATGCAGCCGCGGGATTCGCAACGGCGGCCGCTCGATGAAGCGCAGGTCGGCCGGCCGGGCTGGCGGCGACTGCATTAATCGAAACGGCCGCAATCGTGAGGACTAGCGAGAGGAGAACGATGCCTGCCAGGATGAACCGGGCACGCGCGCGCGGAATGCGTTTGAATTGGTAATTCATGCGGTCACCTTTGGGAAAATGCCCAGGGCGAGGATGCTTTCCACCACGCGGAGGGGTTCGATGTTTGA
>CAZCJI010000863.1:0-1009 GCA_964498625.1 uncultured Rhizobium sp. | reverse complement strand
AGCCGGCCGCAATCTTCACATCGGCACGATGTTCGCGGCCCTCGCCATTCTTTCGATCCTGGGCGTGGCGATTTTCTTTCTGCTGTCCGCGCTGGAATGGGTGCTCCTGCATCGCTGGCATGAAAGCGCTGTTTCCCGAGAGAATTGACATTACACATACCCATCTTGTGATTATGACAGATTTACACATCATCTATGTGATCTATTGAATTTGCAGGCCGGACTTGCGACTTTGAACCTATGGCCGCACCCGCAATCCAGGTTCTAACCGCCAACCGCCTCCGCGACGGCGACGTCGTCTATTGGCGCAACGGCGCGTGGGTGGAAGCGTTCAAGGACGCCGAAGTTTTTGCGGAAAAATCGTCGGCTGATACGGCACTCGCAACGGCGCAAAAATTCGTCTCCGACCGGATTGTCGTAAATCCTTATCTCTTCGCCGTCCGGATCGAGAACGGCGAAGTCCGCGCAATCGAAGAGCGCGAAAACATTCGCAGCGAAGGCCCGAGCGTGCGGCGCGATCTCGGAAAACAGGCGCGCGAGGCGTTCGATGTATCGATATGACGAATTCGACGCGCAGTTCGTCAAGGAACGCGTCGCACAGTTCCGCTATCAGGTCGAGCGGAGGCTTTCCGGCGAGTTGACGGAAGACGAGTTCAAGCCGTTGCGGCTGATGAACGGACTCTATCTTCAACTTCACGCCTACATGCTGCGCATCGCAGTGCCTTACGGAACATTAAGCGCGAGACAGCTGCGCATGCTGGCGCACATCGCGCGCAAATACGACAAAGGTTATGGCCATTTCACCACCCGCCAGAACATCCAGTTCAACTGGATCAAGCTGGTGGATGTGCCGGGCGTTCTGGCCGATCTGGCGACGGTCGAAATGCATGCGTTGCAAACCAGCGGCAACTGCATTCGCAATGTCACCGCCGATCATTTCGCGGGCGCGGCTGCCGACGAGATCGAAGACCCGCGCCCGATTGCCGAGATCATCCGACAATGGTCCACA
>CAZCJI010000862.1:0-1010 GCA_964498625.1 uncultured Rhizobium sp. | reverse complement strand
AGGACCTCGGCAAGCTGATGATCGGCGAGAACGTCAGGGAAGTGCTCTCCTGCGATCTGTCGCTGGAGACCCTTTCCTATCCCGACCTCAAGAACGCGATCCGGCACTGCGAGAATGTCGGCGATTTCGGCAGCCGCGAACTGTTCGTGCATATCCTCGAAAGCGAGGAAGAGCACATCGATTATCTCCAGACGCAACTGCGGCTGATCGAACAGATGGGCATCCAGAACTACGTTCAGCTCCAGACCAAGGCGAACGAGACGGGGACGTAAGCCCTAGAACTCCGCTTCGAGCTCTTCCACTGCATCGGGCTCGGCTTTCGCGGCCTCGATCCATTCGAGCATGTCGGGAAGGTTGAGGATCGTATCGCAATAGTCGGAGCACAGCCTGTCGAGCTTCACATGATAGGTGTGGAAGCGGGTGCAGACCGGTGCATACATCGCGTCGGCCAGTGTGGGCTTATCCCCGAACAGATAGGGCCCATCATACCGCTTCAGGCATTCGCGCCAGATCGCGACGACGCGGTCGATGTCGGCTTGCGCCCCGGCCCACACCTTGAAGTCGGGATAACGCGCCTTGAGATTCATCGGCAGCGCCGATCTCAAGTTTGCGAAGCCGGAATGCATCTCGCCCGAAATGGCCCGGCAATGCGTTCGCGCCTTCAGGTCGCCTGGAAGAAGACCGCTCTTGTGATGCGTCTCGTGCAGATATTCGGCGATGGCGAGCGTGTCCCACACTTTGAGATCACCGACGGTCAGACAGGGAACAAGAAAGGACGGCGACATGAGCAAGAGCTCGGCGCGGCTGTCGGGATCGTCCGTCGGCAGCACCTTTTCGTCGAAATCCAGGCCGGCCATGCGGCAAAGCAACCAGCCGCGCAGCGACCAGGACGAGTAGTTTTTGCTCGAAATCGTCAGGAGTGGTTTTCCCATGGCGACGATTCTTCCGCTAACGGTGTAACCAATTATTTCGCACTGCAGCATAAAATGCACTAGCATTTTTCGCCGTCA
>CAZCJI010000861.1:0-1013 GCA_964498625.1 uncultured Rhizobium sp. | reverse complement strand
GTTTGTGTCCCCTGAAGACAAAACGTGTCGCTGTCAGTTCCAGCTATAGCCGATCTCGTACACGTGCCACCCATTTGTTCGGGGATTAAAGATGAGGCATTGCAGTCGAGCTACATTCGGCTAGCGATCTTCAAACTACCTGGCTCGCCTATCATGACTTCTTTCTGGTGGGTCTCCCCAGCTTCCGCGCCATTGATCTGTCATCAAGGCCGGGATCAAATCCCAACTCTTTCAACCTCAGTATCGCTCTATAAAGCGTGGCGGGCGTAATTGGTCTTCCGCGCGGATATGTAGGTAAATCCGCCGCAAGGAATTGATGGAGATCGCGGAGGCGTCTTATCCCCAGTAAACGCGCCCTCTGAAGATGTGGGAGCAACCTTTTCCACAGCCTGAAATCACGCTTGCTTCTGTCATATCGTCTGGTTTGCTGTTTCATATTGCAGCTGATTGCAGCGTTCATAACTTTCATGTCAATGGTTCGATTTTGTCGAACCAAGGGAACTAAACAACCAAGAGATAACAAAATCATCAAAACGACGCGTTGAAACCAGTTGACCAAATAGCAAGACAAACCAAACGTTCCAATTGATACTCACTGACACTAACCGCACGCCAACTTCGTTGTGTGCCGAGAGGGCGCGACAAATCGGATCAAAATTTTTTTATCCTAAAATTCTTTTCTCCCCGTGTAATTGCCGTTGACTCTTGCTCTCTTCCTTGCGATTCCTAATTTGCTTGAGTGCCAAGGAGGGCCTCCGCATACGCGGACAAGCGCACGGTTTAAGTGCGCGCACCTCCTTTCGAAAGCGCGCCGCATTTATTTGGTGGAAGCGCATGGCACTCGTTCAGTTTCGCGGAAATTCGATTAAGACCGGTCTCGTCGGCCCAGGATTGCATGTGGCCGGAGAGAAAATATTGGCCGCTCAAAAGGTGGCTAGAGGCCGCTTCCGTCAGGATACATGCCGGGCGCACTCGTCTTGGAGATCTTCAGCGCAGAAAGTCTATGCACCTGG
>CAZCJI010000860.1:0-1017 GCA_964498625.1 uncultured Rhizobium sp. | reverse complement strand
TCGAGGTATGTCGGTCGCGCCTTCGGGGCTACGTCGACCGGCGTGCTGACCTCGGTCGATGTCGATATTCTCGCAGTGTTTTGCGCGTGCGCCGGTCAGCTGCGCACCGCGGAGGAAGACTTCGCGCGCATCGCCAACGTCGACAACGGCTCGCACGGCATCGTGGCCCGGAGTCCAACGGGGTCGCTGATTTTGAACCCGCTGTTTCGGGCGATCGTCGTCCTGCGCCGCGACCTTGCGCGTCTGGGCGCAGAGCTCGGCCTTTCGCCCAGCGCACGATCGTCCATCGACGTCGAAAAATCCGGCGTCGATGAACTCAGCGCGAAATACAACCTGCTTTGACCGATGGGAGAACCGCTATGGCCGAACTCGAATCCGTGACCCACGCGATTGCCGCGGTGGATGGCCGGTCACCAGCGGTTATCGATGCGCATGTGGTGCGCCTGCGCGCGGCCGGTCTTGTCGGCACGAAGGCCGCCACACCGCGTGACGCGGCAAATATCATGATCGGCATCAACGCCGGCGTCGCCATCGACGGCATCGCGGAAACGACCGCGACCTTTCGGTCGCTCACACCGCGCTTGGTCTCGACGCTGGACAGCGAGAGATTCGTGCCCGACAGCGTGAACGACGCCCACGACCTGGGCGAGGTGATCGAGGCGCTGATCGCTGATGCGCCGGCGCTCGAGCGATCGTTTCGAGAATTCGTGGCCGCGCAGATGGCCGAAGACCCGGCCGCGGTTCTGGGCTCGGTCGGGATCCTGGATCTGGGTAAGTGCATCGCGTTGCACGTGCAGCTCCACTCGGGCGGACCGCACCGCACAGCCGGCGCCCTTCGCGTCGATACGTTCATGGCGCGCCTCGATCCATTTCGCCGGCGCAAGGCGGTGCGTGAGAAGCTGTTCGAGATGGCGTTCGTGCCGTTGCCTCACGGCGACACGGACGAGCTCGGGATCGACCGGGAGGTCAGCGTTGTGCTCGGCCTCAGAACTTTTCTCGCCGTCCACGAGGCGCTGT
>CAZCJI010000859.1:0-1017 GCA_964498625.1 uncultured Rhizobium sp. | reverse complement strand
TCCGCTATCCCGGCATCCGCTCCGATTCCGACATGTACACGCTGGGCTATCGCTTCAAGCCGTGGGTCCAGGCCAAGGCGATCGCCGACGGCCCTTAGATCCTCACTTACGTGCGCGAGACCGCGGCGGAGAACGGCATCGACAAGAACATCCGCTTCAACACGCTGGTGAAGCGCGCCGACTGGTCGAGCGCCGAGGCGCGCTGGACGGTGGAAGCCGAGATGGGCGCGGCCAAGCAGATCGTGCGCTTCACCTGCAACTTCATTTTCATGTGCTGCGGCTATTACGACTATGCCGCCGGCCACGATCCGCAGTTCGAAGGGCGCGCCGATTTCGCGGGCGAGATCGTGCATCCGCAATTCTGGCCGGACGATCTCGACTACAAGAACAAGAAGGTCGTGGTGATCGGCAGCGGCGCCACGGCCGTCACGCTGGTGCCCGAGATGGCGAAGGCGGCGGCGCATGTCACGATGCTGCAGCGCTCGCCGACCTATGTCGTGTCGCGCCCGGCCGAGGACAAGATGGCCAATTGGCTGCGCAGCAAGCTGCCGCCGATGCTGGCCTATGGCATCACGCGCTGGCGCAACGTGCTGTTCGGCATGCTGTTCTTCAACCTGGCACGCAAGAATCCCGAGAAGACCAAGCAGAACCTGATCGGGATGGTGAAGAAGGAGCTCGGCCCCGACTACGACGTCGATACGCATTTCACGCCGCGCTACAATCCGTGGGACCAGCGGCTGTGCCTGGTGCCGGACAGCGACCTGTTCCAGGCGATCAAAAGCGGCAAGGCAAGCGTCGTCACCGATCAAATCGAGCGCATCACCTCCAAGGGCATTCTTCTGAAGTCGGGCCAGGAGATCGAGGCCGACATCATCGTCACCGCAACCGGTCTGAAGCTCAATCTGCTGGGCGGCATGCAGGTCAGCGTCGACGGCGCGGCGAAGAACATGTCCAAGACGATGAGCTACAAGGGCATGATGTATTCCGACGTGCCGAACCTCGCCTCGGCCTTCGGCT
>CAZCJI010000858.1:0-1019 GCA_964498625.1 uncultured Rhizobium sp. | reverse complement strand
CTGAAGTGATGGGTACGAACGCGGACCAGATTCAGTTCTGGAATGGGCAGGCCGGAGAAAAATGGGCGCGGCTTCAGGATCGCACCGACCTGATGCTGAACAACATCACCGATGCACTGATGCCTTTCGCCTGCGTGCGGGAAGGCGAGCGCGTTCTCGATATCGGTTGCGGCTGCGGCTCGACGACGTTTCGCCTGGCGATGTCCGCCGGCAAGACCGGCTCGGCGGTAGGCATCGACATCTCCACGCCGATGCTGGCCGTGGCACAGGCCCGTGCGCAGGCGATGCTGTCGGATGTGCAGTTCGTCGAGTCCGATGCCTCGAGCCACGACTTCCAGCCGGTATTCGATCTCGTCTTTTCGCGCTTCGGCGTGATGTTCTTCGACGATCCGGTTTCTGCCTTCACGAATATTCGCAGAGCATTGGCTCCGAAAGGCCGCCTTGCTTTCGTGTGCTGGCGGGCGTTCAAGGAAAACGACTGGTCGTTCGTGCCGTTTGCGGCTGCATGGTCCTTTTTGCCGGAACAGCCGCCCACCGATCCGTATGCACCGGGGCCTTTCGCCTTCGCTGAGGCAGAACGCACGAAGTCCATCATCGAGAAGGCCGGCTTTCGGAATGTCGAGATCAAGAAACTCGATACCACTTCGAACATGGGCGCAACTGTCGAAGAAGCGGCAGACGGCGCGCTGAACATCGGCCCGCTATCCCGCGCTGCAAATGACTTACCGGAAACGGTGCGCGCGAAAATCCACGATGCGGTTCGGGAGGCGCTTGTGAAGTTCAAAACGCCGGCAGGCATCACGCCCGGCGCAGCGTGCTGGCTGGTCGGCGGGACGGCCTAGTTATCGCTGTCCGACTTCTTCTTGCGCTTGCTTTCGCCGGGCGGCGTGTTCTTCAGGATGCTTGAGCGCATCCAGCCCTTCGTGCCGTTGTCGTTCACCTCGGCCCATTTGTCCGAAAGCGCGATCATCGCCACCTGTTCGCCTTTCGCGAGTTTCTTGATCGCGGGTGCGGACGAC
>CAZCJI010000857.1:0-1019 GCA_964498625.1 uncultured Rhizobium sp. | reverse complement strand
GGGTGTTCTCAACTTTGTACGAAACCTTCTTCACCGGCGAGAAAAGGCTGTCGACCGAGATCAGGCCGATCGGCGCATCTTCCGGACGGTTGCGGTCTGCCGGCACGTAACCCTTACCGGTCGCGACCGTCAGCTCCATGCGGAATTCGACCTTTTCGTCGAGCGTGCAGATCACGAGCTCCGGATTGAGAATCTCGATGTCCGCCATCGCGGCGATGTCGCCGGCGGTGACTTCCGCCGGACCCTGCTTGCGCAACGACAGACGCTTGGGGCCTTCCGCATGCATGCGCAGCGCGATCTGCTTCACGTTCAGCACGATGTCGGTCACGTCCTCACGCACGCCGGCGATGGACGAGAACTCGTGCAGCACGCCCTCGATCTGAATCGAGGTGATGGCGGCACCCTGCAACGACGACAACAAAACGCGGCGCAGCGCATTGCCGAGCGTCAGGCCGAAGCCGCGCTCCAGAGGTTCGGCGACGATGGTTGCCTGCTTGCCGGCATCATGGCCCGTTTCAATGCGGAGCTTCTGCGGCTTGATCAATTCCTGCCAGTTCTTCTGAAACATGTCTTTTCCTCATCGTGTCCCGGACGCGGAGAGCACGCGCCCATTCTTGCGACGGGGGTTGGTGGTACGCTCTCTGAAACTTACACGCGGCGGCGCTTGGGCGGCCGGCAACCGTTATGCGGGATCGGGGTGACGTCGCGGATCGAGGTCACCGTCAAACCCACCGTCTGCAGCGCGCGCAGAGCGGACTCGCGACCCGAGCCCGGGCCGCTGACTTCCACTTCCAGCGTACGCATGCCGTGTTCCATCGCCTTTTTGCCGGCATCTTCGGCGGCGACCTGCGCCGCATAGGGCGTCGATTTACGCGAACCCTTGAAGCCCATCATGCCGGCCGACGACCAAGACACGGCGTTGCCGGTCTGATCGGTGATCGTGATGATGGTGTTGTTGAAGGTTGCGGCGACATGCGCCACGCCCACGACAACGTTCTTCTTTTCCTTCTTGCGCGCGC
>CAZCJI010000856.1:0-1020 GCA_964498625.1 uncultured Rhizobium sp. | reverse complement strand
TGTCCAAATCTGCGGGAGGCGCTCGGCAGGCCACGCGCCGAATGGGTTCATCGCGTCAGGCAGGCGCGCGCCTCTATTCGTTCCTTACGGACGCACAATCAAGAGGACCTGTCGAAGCGCTGCGCGCGCTCAATCTCGCGGCGCTTGCCGGTCGACCGATCGAGGAAATCTTCCTGGGTATCGCCGAATACGTCTGCCCGATCGGTGGAACGGTCGACGAAGGCATTGCGCGCGATGCGTTCATCGACATGATCGCAGATCTCGCCGATCAGGGCATTACTGATTTCGATACCCTCACGTCCGCGCAGATGCAGACCGTGTTCGAGATATTCGCGACCCATGCGATCGAGGCGCGACTGTGTAACGATATCGGCAAGAACAGCATCACCCTGCCTGAAGATGTCGCGGCGGTTGAGCGGGTCCAAGCACAACTACATGACTTTGTCGCGCGGGCGGTAAGCGATGCGTTAAGTCAGCGAGGCACAACCGGTGCGCTAACGCAACAGCAAGCATTGCAATATGTCGACAGTGTCTACGAAGCGGCATTCGAGATGTTGCAGACTCTGGGCGACGCCGAGGGCGAGATATGACGCGGCATCTCATTCAAGGACACTTCGGAACGGGTGATCGTTCGAATTTGGCCGTCACGGGACCAGACGAAAAGCAAACTCGGCTCGATCTTGTCGCGTATGACAAGGTGATCGATTACGGGATCGGGGGAGCGCTAACGGATCTTAAGGCCAAGAACGTATTTCCAAGCGAGATTGCACTCGATCTTCTCGTCACGGCAGCACATGTATATGCAGCCGATACACGCATCTCGCGTGACACCGAGTCGGACGATGCATGGACACGCGAGATGCGGATCGTTGTACCGGTCAGCGACGCCGCGCGCTGGAACGCAGCAAGTCCCTTACTGGAACGCATGCTGAATTTTCTGACCGGGGACCGTTGGACGATGCAATTGCTGGCGCGGCCTGCAAAGTTTAGCCAGCTCGTTCCACAACCCGATCTCATCAT
>CAZCJI010000855.1:0-1022 GCA_964498625.1 uncultured Rhizobium sp. | reverse complement strand
TCTCCACACGCGGTGGCCCGAGCTCACTCACGATACCAAGCGGGAAATAGTTCAAGCCATCACGACGGAAATCGTCGTGGGAAAAGAGGAGGTTAATATCTGCGTTGAACACCTATCGGTGGCCGGAAGGCCCGTCGATAAGGGTACCTACCAAGTCGGGTCGCCAGAAGGATGGTTGTGGACAAGGATGAACGCCGACGCCGAGAGTTCCAGCGCCCGCTTGAGGATCTCGCGCGGATAGACCGGCGTGTGATCCACCGTTCCCTTGCCCTGTACCTCCTCGGCGATCAGTGCGTTTTTACGATCGAGGAAAAGCACACGGAATTCTTCGTGGCGCGAGCGCGCCATCGCGGCAGTGCAATAATCCATCAGTGCAGCCCAGGAACTGAGCGCGGGTTTTCCCATCAGCGCGACTTTGGAAAGCCGCAACGCCGAGGCCTGGACAAGCTTGAGTTGCGTTACGACAGCCTCGCCAACGCCAGTGGCTTCCATGAGCCTTTCGCGTGGGGCCGAAATCACGTCCGCATATGAACCGAAGCGTTTGATCAATTCCTTGGCAAGCGGTTTCACATCGCCGCGCGGAATGGCGGCGAACAGAACCATCTCCAGCAGCTCGTAGTCTGGCATCGCGTCCGGTCCGCCCAGCAGAAATCGTTCGCGCAGGCGCGCGCGATGGCCGGCATAATGCGCGGGATCGTCTGGCTCCAACGCGTCAATGGAATCGAATTGCCGCGACACATCGCAGACGATCGTCCGAGTTTTTTGGCGAGATTTCAGTGCCGCCCCCGTTACCGGCAAAACCCGGTAACGGTCTATTAGCGCAAATTGTTCGCGCCATTTCGCCGAGATGTATGAAACTGTAGCGGCGGTTCAGAGATAAGGAGGGAAATCCCAGCCCTTGGGCGATTTGGTGAAAATTTCGACGCCGTCGTCGGTCACGCCCACTGAATGCTCAAACTGCGCCGATAGCGAACGGTCGCGTGTCACAGCCGTCCAGCCGTCGTTCAAAACCTTTACGCCAT
>CAZCJI010000854.1:0-1022 GCA_964498625.1 uncultured Rhizobium sp. | reverse complement strand
GCTTGCGGAAGAGTGCATCTACGCATGGATCGACCTCGCGCACCGCCCCGTCGCTGAACGCTGTGCACAATATGGCGCGAATTTCGGGCCGTATCGTCTTGATCTTTCGGATCAATTCCGTCCCGCGCAGGGACGGCATGACCAGGTAGGTCACCACGATGTCGAAGGCGGCGGGGTCCTCGGAAAATGCCTCAAAGGCTTCCAGCGGATCGCTGACGCCCACCGCCCGAAAGCCCAGGCGCTCAAGGCCGATAACCATCATGTCCACAATATCCGGCTCGTCGTCGACCACCAGCACCCGCTCGGTGCCGCGTGGCGCGCCGTCCGCGACAGTCGGCGCCTGGCTCGGGACCTCGGCGGCGTCTGCAAGGGGAATGTAGACACTGAACGTGGTCCCCTCCCCCGGTCGCACGCGCACATGGCCGAAACCGCCGCTCGAGTCGATCACACCATGCACCACCGCCAGCCCGAGTCCGGTACCGCGCTGCCGCTGCTTGGTCGTATAAAAAGGCTCGAAGACGTGCTTGAGCACATCGGATGGAATTCCGCCGCCGCTGTCGGTCACGCTGATGCGGGCATAGCGCGTGTCCGCCTTCGCTTCGCCGATCGCCAGCTCGCCTGGCACATCGCGAGCGGAGAGCGCCACCGGCTCGTGGCCATCGGCACGCGCGACGTCGACGACAATCTTGCCCGTCCTGTTGCCGATCGCGTCGCGGGCATTGATGCATAGGTTGAGCAGAAGCTGCGACAGCCGGGCGGCGGCACAGCGAACCCATATGCCGTCCGCATCCGCCGCGAACGAGACGGCAATCGAAGACGGAAAGGAGCCGCGCACCAGCTCCGCGGTCTGCCGCAGCGCCTGGCCAAGCTCCGCTGCGTCGCTCGCCGATCCGCGGGGGCGGGCGAAGGTGAGTATCTGATCGATCAATTCCTTTCCGCGCTCGGTGGCGGACAGGATGCGTTCGGCGAAATGGCGCTGCTCGGACGACCCCGGAAGATCCTGCGTCAGGAAGCCCGCGAAC
>CAZCJI010000853.1:0-1024 GCA_964498625.1 uncultured Rhizobium sp. | reverse complement strand
TCGCCCTGCTCTCCGGCGCGGACGCCACCATGGCCGAGACGATCTATGCGCGCTATTCCTACAGCCCGGACGACATCCGCCGCGATCATCGCTTCGTCGATGTGCTGTCTCTATCGCCGCGCGGTCAGCGTGTGGTCGATCTCAACCACTTCCACGATACCTGCCCGATCTAGGGCTCGACAATCACTTTCCCGATGGCCTTGCGGTCCTGGAGCATCCGTATCGCGTCCACCGCTTGCGCGAGCGGGAAGCGCGCGCAGACATGAGGATGAAGTTTTCCTTCCGCCAGCATCGCGTCGAGCACAGCGATGTTCTCGCGGCCCTTCTGCGGAAATTTGCGGCCATATTCGCCGGCGCGCATGCCCATGACCGAGAAACCTTTGATCAGCGGAATGTTCACGGACACGGTCGGAATGCGTCCGCTGGTGAAGCCTACGACCAGAAGCCGTCCGTCGAAGGCGATGCAGCGTGTCGATTCATCGAACACATCGCCGCCGACGGGATCGTAGATCACATCCGCGCCGCGGCCGTCCGTCAGCCGCTTGACCTCCTCGCGAAACCCGGACGACGGCATCACATGGTCCGCGCCATAGCGTTTGAGGAACGCGCGCTTCTCTTCCGTCGAAGCGGTTGCGATCACATGCACGCCAAGTGCCCGCCCCAGATCGACGGCGGCAAGCCCGACGCCACCCGACGCACCGTGCACCAGCAGCCACTCGCCTTTCACGATTTGCGCGCGGCGCACGAGACCCACATAGGCCGTGAGATAGGCGGCGGTGAAGCCGGCGGCCGTCGCGTAGTCGGCGCCATTCGGAATCGGACGCACGGCGGTCGCAGCAATCTGGGTCTCTTCGGCGAAGCATCCAAGGCCGCCGACCATCACGCGGTCGCCGGGCTTCACATTCGTCACGCTTTCGCCTACCGCGATCACCTCGCCCGCGCCTTCGGTGCCTGGGATAAAGGGAAGTTCGGGCTTGTGCTGATATTTTCCCTGCACGGTCAGGATGTCGGGAAAGTTCACCGC
>CAZCJI010000852.1:0-1025 GCA_964498625.1 uncultured Rhizobium sp. | reverse complement strand
TCGCAATTCGACCCTCCCTCAAGGGGAGGGTAGGAAAAAGTCTATAACTGCCACCTCCGCGTCTCAGCGCCTCCGCGTGAACCAAATCGGCTAGATCTACCCCAAATCCACAATCACCGATTTGGCGATGGCGAATACCGGCATGCCCGGCGCAAGCGCAAGGCGTTTGGCGGAAGCACGCGTGATGCGCGCGACGAAAGATGTTTTGCCGCAAGCAAGCTGCACATCGGCCTGGGCGGCGCCGCTTTCGTGTATCGCCGTCACACGGCAAAGCAGAACATTGTTGGCGCTGATCGTGCGCGGCTCTTCGGCGGCCAGCATCACATCCTCGGCGCGGATGCGCACGCGCACCCGGCTGCCAATCGTCCGGTTCAGCCGCGGCACGATGAGCTCGCCGCCGTCGAATGCCAGAACGCTCAGGCCGTCAGCCTCGCGGTGAAACGCGACGCGCGTATCGATCACCGCGCCATAAGACGGCATGTCCACGCTCTGCATCGCTTCGAGATCGGCCAGGATGTCGAACACCGAACCTTGCGCCGCCACGCGGCCCTGTTTCAGAACGATCACATTGCCCGCCAGCCGCGCGACTTCATCGAGCGAATGGCTGACATAGAGCATCGGCAGCGCCGCCTCGTCGCGCAGGCGTTCCAGATACGGCATGATCTCGTTTCTGCGCGCGGCATCGAGCGCGGCGAGCGGCTCGTCCAGCAGCAGCAAGCGCGGCGACGACAGCAATGCACGGCCGAGCGCGACGCGGCCCTTCTCGCCACCGGAAAGATTGCGCGGACGGCGCGCCAGCAAATTTCCCAATCCGAGCAGCGAAACAATGCGTGCGAATTCGGCCTCGCTCGCGCGTTCCGCCGCGCGCCGCCAGCCGAAGCGCAAATTCGTTTCCACATCCATGTGCGGAAACAATCGCGAATCCTGAAACAGATAACCGATGCGCCGTTCGCGCGGCGGGACGAAAATGCGCGCCTCGGTGTCCAGCAAAACATCATCGCCGACGGCGATGCGGCCCTCGCGCG
>CAZCJI010000851.1:0-1025 GCA_964498625.1 uncultured Rhizobium sp. | reverse complement strand
CGGGACAAACGTCACGCTATACCCGCAGTTCCAGGCGTTCTTTCGCCAATACAAACCGCCGACTCTGATTGTGTGGGGCAAGAATGATAAGGTATTCCCGGCGGAAGGCGCGACGCCTTATCTCCGCGATCTGCCACATGCCGAATTTCATTTGCTCAACACAGGGCATTTCGCGCTGGAGGACCAGTTGTCCGTGATGGCCCCACTGATTCACAGCTTCCTCGACCGCAAAGTGGCCAAACACTGACCTGACGTCCCGGGCGACTGGTCGCCCGGGACCGTCATCCATCGCGACTCAAATCTTCCTATCAAATTTCGATGATGCCGCGCCGCGCCGCAATGGTCACAGCGTGCGTGCGATCGTTGACGTTGAGCTTTGAGAAAATGCTCTTGAGGTAGGCCTTTACGGTATCCTCCGACAACGACAGCGCGCGTCCAATTTCCTTGTTCGCCTTTCCTTCGGATACGAGCCGCAACACGCTCACTTCACGTTCGCTGAGAGAATCTTCGGCTGCGTGTGCGAGGATTTCTTGCGACACCCTCGGCTCGACCCGATGCTGCCCGGAGTGTACGGCTCGTATCGTATCTAAGAGGTCCTTGCGGAGCGATGTCTTGAGCAGGTATCCGGACGCGCCGGCTTTCAATGCTGCCATGGCGTGAACGTCGCCATCAAAAGTCGTCAGCACGATGATTTTTGCGTCCGGAAACTCACCCCTTATCGCCTTGATAGCGGCGAGTCCTCCACCCCCAGGCATCTGGAGATCCATGAGCGTCACATCAGGCCGAAGAGAGCGGAAACGTTCGAGCGCTTGCTCACCGTTCTCCGCTTCCCCGACGACCGTCATGTCCTCCTGATGGTGTATCCGAGCGACGACGCCTTCCCGCAACATGGGATGGTCGTCAACGGTTAACACCTTGATCTTTGCGTTCATCCGTTAGCCCGCGCTCGCCAGAGGGTCGTTCTCGCCGTCGCGAACCTGGCACGAATTCGGATCGCCCGTTCCCAATTCTGTACCACATCCGAA
>CAZCJI010000850.1:0-1027 GCA_964498625.1 uncultured Rhizobium sp. | reverse complement strand
CATGCCGGCCGGCACATTGTCGGTCACGGTGAAGTTGCCGCTGGTGATCGCCTCGCCGACATTGGTGACGTCGATCTCAAAGGTGACGTGTGGGCCGTCGCGGCTCGTGATCTTCTTGTCGAGCTTCACGTCGATGCCGTGCGGACAGTCCGTCCCAGCGCATCCCGGCCCGACGATGACCGTCGGTGGCGCCGTGTAGGGTGCACCCATCTGATGACCGGGGCCGCCATAGACGGCGGGCGCAACGCAGGGTTTGGCGTAGATGCGCACGCTGCCGAGATGGCCGAGCGCGCCTGGGTCGTCCGCCTTGTCGCCATAGCGGACGAAATAGCTCGTCCACGGCGGCGCGTTGAAATTACGCACGGGGCTCGCCGGAGACGCCTGCAGGCCATTGAGTACGAGCGGGCCGCCGGGTTCGAGGTCCTTGCGCATCGACGGGGCGTTGCGCAGGTTCTGCCCCGTCGTCCACAGCGCGAACTCGCAAGCATTGGTCGCGAGCGTGCCGTCGCGGCCGTAGCCGTAGCCAAGCGCGATGCCGCCGTTGGTGTTGCGATAATTGCCGGCGAAGCCGACGGCGTATTCCTCTGGCTCGAGCTTCCAGCGGCCGGGCGAGGGCGGATCATTCGGCCGCTTAGGCCAGATACGGAACACCTGTGGCTCACCGGGCTGCGTGAAGGCGGAATAATCGTAAAAGCCGGCGACGAGCGCGCGCTGCGCCAGTAGCATCGCGCCCTGCTCCGAGAAGGCGATGTCGGTGACCGGCAGCGGCCCCGCCTGCGCCGGCACGTCGAATTCCCAGCGCGGGTCATCGGCGTAGCCGCCGTCGCGGGCGATGCCGACCGACCAGACCTGCGGACCGGCGGCGACGGAGTAATAGAGACGGCCCTCGTGCACGGTGAGCGCCCAGACCTGCCGCGGCGCCGGAGCGTAACCCCAGGTCGCCGGCTTCGTGCTGTCGAAGCGGGCCGTGGCGATGTTGGGCCGGGTCTTGGGATCGTAGGCGACCGGCGCGAGCTTGGCGGCGGCT
>CAZCJI010000849.1:0-1028 GCA_964498625.1 uncultured Rhizobium sp. | reverse complement strand
TTTCGCAATCCAGGGCGATGGCGACCGCGCAGGTGAATTGCTTTCGATGCTCAATCCCATCCGGCATGCCGACAGCCAGACCGGGATACATCGTTACAAGGTCGAGCCCTACGTGGCGTGTGCCGATGTCTATTCCGTGCCGCCGCACGCCGGGCGCGGCGGTTGGACATGGTACACCGGTTCGGCCGGGTGGATTTACCGTGTCACGCTGGAATGGCTTCTGGGCATGCGCATACGGGGCGACAAGCTGTTGCTCGATCCGTGCATACCGCACGAATGGCCGGGTTTTGAGATTACCTATCGCTATCGTTCATCACGCTATGAAATATCCGTCGAAAATCCACTTCGCGTCTGCCGCGGCATACTCGCGACAAAGTTCGACGGCGAAATGATAACGGGAAACAACAGATCGCTGATCCCATTGCGAGACGATGGCGTTACGCACAAAGTACAGGTGGTTTTGGGATGAGAGAGCATGGCTGAGAAGATAAGTCCACTGGCGGGCAAACCCGCGCCAGCATCTCTACTCGCGAACGTCCCGAAACTTGTTACCGCTTATTTCGCGCTCACGCCGGATCCGAAGATCGCTTCGCAGCGTGTCGCTTTCGGTACCTCGGGTCATCGCGGATCGGCTTTTGCCGCTGCATTCAACGAAGCGCATATTCTGGCGATCACACAGGCGGTTTGCCTCTATCGCCGTCACGCCGGTATCGACGGACCGCTATTCATCGGCATGGACACCCATGCCCTTTCTGAGCCTGCTTTTGCCAGCGCACTGGAAGTTCTGGCGGCTGACGGCGTGGAAACGATGATCGACGCGCAAGGAGGCTACACCCCGACGCCCGCGATCAGCCATGCAATCCTGACCTATAATCGCGGCAGGAAGACCGGGCTTGCCGATGGCATTGTCGTCACGCCTTCGCACAATCCGCCGCAGGATGGAGGTTTTAAATATAACCCGCCCAATGGCGGTCCGGCGGACACCGTTGCTACCGGTTGGATCGAGGCGAAAGCGAATGCATTGATCG
>CAZCJI010000848.1:0-1028 GCA_964498625.1 uncultured Rhizobium sp. | reverse complement strand
CCACCGCCGATGGCGACGGAATTGTCGCCGGCCGCGTTCGCAAAGGCACCCCCTGCCAGACTGAAAGCTCCGCCCGCCGAGCTTGACGCGCCGAAGGCGGAGCTCCCACCGCCGCTCGCCGTGCTGCTGGCGCCAAAGGCCGCGCTGGAGCCGCCGCTCGCCGTGCTGAACACGCCGACAGCGGAGCTCAGGCCACTCGCCGTGCTGTCCACCCCAAAGGCAGAGGCGGCGATGCCGTTTGCGATGCTGCCGCTGCCAACGGCCGTGCTGTCGCCACCGGTGGCGCTCGCGAACCTGCCGATGGCAATGTCCTGCGTGGCCGAACTGCTGCCGCTTATACCAGCCACGCTGTCGGTACCGATGGCGATGTCGCCGGTGTTGTAGGTGATGGCGCCATGGCCGTTGCCGCCATTGTCTCCGCCGCCGATGGCGACGGAGTTGTCGCCCCCCGCATTCGCAAAGGAACCGCCGGCCAGGCTGTAGGCTCCGCTCGCCGTGCTCGACACGCCAAGGGCGGAGCTCAAACCGCCGCTCGCCGTGCTTGAGGCACCGAAGGCCGCACTGTTGCCGCCGGTGGCTTGCGCCGCATAGCCGATCGCCGTGTCGCGGCTCTGAAAATTGTACCCTGGGTCGGACGAATCCACGCCGGCCACGCTCTTCGCGCCCATGGCGATGGAATCGTCGTTGTAGGACAGCGCCGCCAGATTGCCCGGTGTGCCGTCGCCGCCGCCGATGGCGATGCCGCCGGCCCCCACTACCGCCGAATGGCTGCCCAGGGCAATGGCGCTGCTGCTGCCGGCATTCGCCGTGTCGCCGAGGGCGATCGCATCGAAGGCGCCGGCAGATGCGCTGAAGCCGCCCGCGAAGCTGTCATTGCCGGCGGCGCTCGCATTGTGGCCGAGCGCGGTACTGGTACCGCCGGAGGCGATGGCGCCATAACCGAACGCAGCGCTGTCGCCGCCGATGGCCTGCGCGGCAAAGCCGACCGCGGTGTCGTGGTTCTGGAAGCCATAGGCTGGGTCGGTCGT
>CAZCJI010000847.1:0-1029 GCA_964498625.1 uncultured Rhizobium sp. | reverse complement strand
GGGTAAATCCCGCCATGGCAGCCCCCGTCCTCGTGATCGATTTCGGCTCGCAGGTGACCCAGCTGATCGCACGCCGCGTGCGCGAAGCGGGCGTCTATTGCGAGATTGTCCCCTTCCAAAAAGCCGAGGCCGCGCTAAAAGCGCACAAGCCTGAGGCCATCATCCTCTCCGGCGGCCCGGCGAGTGTGATGGAGCCCGGTGCGCCGCGCGCGCCGCAGGCGGTGTTCGACGCGGGCGTGCCCGTGCTCGGCATCTGCTATGGCGAGATGGCGATGGCGCAGCAGCTCGGCGGCAAGGTCGAGGGCGGGCATGCCCGCGAATTCGGCCGCAGCGATATCAGAATAGAGAAAGAGTCGCCGCTGCTCGCCGGCCTCGGAAACATCGGCGACACAGAGCCGGTGTGGATGAACCATGGCGATAAAATCGTTGCGATGCCGCCGGGCTTCGCGGTTGTCGCCACCAGCGAACATTCGCCCTATGCCGTGATCGCCGACGAAAAGCGCAAGCTCTACGGAATCCAGTTCCATCCCGAAGTCGCGCACACGCCGCGCGGCGCGGAGATGTACAGGAACTTCGTCATCAACATCGCCGGCATCCGCCCCGAATGGAACATGCACGCGTTCCGTGACGCGGAGATCAAAAAAATCCGCGCGCAGGTGGGCAATGGCAAAGTCATCTGCGGGTTGTCGGGCGGCGTGGATTCCTCCGTCGCCGCGGTGCTGATCCACGAAGCGATCGGCGATCAGCTCACCTGCATCTTCGTCGACACCGGCTTGATGCGCGCGGGCGAGGCGGACGAGGTCGTCTCCCTGTTCAAGGGGCATTACAACATCCCGCTGATCCACGCCGATGCGTCGGAGATGTTCTTAAGCCGGCTCGCCGGCGTCACCGATCCGGAGCAGAAGCGCAAGATCATCGGCGCCGCGTTCATCGAGGTGTTCGACGGCGAGGCCGCGAAGATCGGCGGCGCGGAGTTTCTCGCGCAAGGCACGCTCTATCCCGACGTGATCGAAAGCGTGAGCGCGACCG
>CAZCJI010000846.1:0-1034 GCA_964498625.1 uncultured Rhizobium sp. | reverse complement strand
GAGTGCCGGATCGCCGTGCGCTTCGCCGCGCGCCGGGCGCAGCACACGGGCGGCCGCGTCACGCTGCTCTGCGTCGCGCAGCCGGCCGACTTCCAGCAATGGCGCGGCGTGGAAGAGATCATGAAGGACGAGGCGCGGCAGGAGGCGGAAGGCCTGATCTACGCCGCCGCCAAGACCGTGAACGAGCTCGCCGGCATCATCCCGGAGCTGGTGCTGGGCGAGGGCCGGCCGGCGGACGCGCTGTTGGAGCTGATCAAGTCCGACAAGGACATCTCGATCCTGGTGCTCGCCTCGGGCACCGCCAAGGAGGGGCCGGGCCCGCTCGTGGCGATGTTCGCCGGCGGCGTGCAGCAGATCCCCGTTACCATCGTTCCCGGCACCTTCTCGGACGAGAAGGTCGATCTGCTCGCCTGAGCGGTCTTGACTTGGTTGCACGTCATAATAAATACAACCTTATATTAGGGGCCGGTTGCGGTCTTGGACTGCAAGTGGCGGGTCTGCGAGCCGCAGGGCCGGGTGGCCGCGCCCGCTGACCGTCAATGTCAGCCCTTCGGCGCGCCGATCTGCCAGCGATGGCCGAACGGATCGCGGAACATCGCGAAGCGGTCGCCCCAGAACATGTCCATCGGCTCCTGGAGGATCGTCACGCCCATCGGCTTCGCCTTGGCGATCAGGGCATCGACCTGCGCCGCCTTTTCGAACCCCACGAACACCGAGGCGAGGGGCTGTCCGCCCGGCTGGCTCTGGAAATCGTCGCTGAGATAGAGCGTGCCGCCCGCGAAGGAGAGTTCGCAATGCATCAGCCGCTTCTTGTCCTCGGCCGGCATGCGCACGCCCTCCGTTGCGCCGAACAGCGTCTTGTAGAAATCCGCCGCCTCGTTGGCGCGGCCACCGGTGATTGTGAGATAGGGCACGACGCTCATGACAGAGTTCCCTTCCTGTGCGCGACGAAGTCTGCGCCCGCGCAGCACCTCCGCTCAAGCCCTTGCGCCCGTGGCCGGAGCGGACGATATAGGGAACGCCGCTTCGAGGGG
>CAZCJI010000845.1:0-1034 GCA_964498625.1 uncultured Rhizobium sp. | reverse complement strand
TCGGCGACGGTCTCGTGACGGAATTGCTGCTCGCGGATCAAAGCGATGAGGCGGGTATTTACGCTCAACGCGAACGCGTGGTGGCCCTCAAGCAGAAGCTGGCCAATGTTTCGTCCGTGGAAGCCAAGACGTTGCTGCCGATCGCGGATGCGCTCGTCAAAAAGAGCGTGTGGATCCTGGGCGGTGACGGCTGGGCCTACGACATTGGTTACGGCGGTTTGGATCATGTGCTCGCGAGCGGACGCAACATCAATGTGCTCGTGATGGACACGGAAGTGTATTCCAACACCGGCGGCCAAATGTCCAAGTCGACCCCGCGCGGCGCGGTGGCGAAGTTTGCGGCGGGCGGCAAGCCGGCGGGCAAGAAGGATCTTGGGCTGATTGCGATGACTTACGGGAATATCTACGTGGCGAGTGTCGCGATGGGCGCGAAGGATGAACACACGTTGCGGGCGTTTGTCGAAGCGGAATCCTATCCCGGACCTTCGCTCATCATCGCCTACAGCCATTGCATCGCGCACGGCATTGCACTGGACCTGGGAATTGGCGCCAAGCAACAGAAGCTGGCGGTCGAATCCGGCCAATGGCTCTTGTATCGCTACGACCCGCGCCGGGCGGAGGCGGGCGAAAATCCGCTGCAGCTTGATTCGGCTGCGGCGAAAACGAAGGTGTACGACTATTTGATGTCCGAAAACCGGTTCAAAATGCTCACCAAGAGCAAACCGGAGGACGCGAAAAAGTTTTTTGCGCAGGCGCAAACGGACGCCGATCGCCGCTGGAAATTCTACCAATTCATGGCGCAACGCGATATGAAGGCCGGGACTGTTCCAGCCGCAACCCCAACCGCCTCCGCCTCGGCGGATCAACAACCTTAAGAGCATTATGGACCTCACAACTTATTATCTCGGACTGAGACTCCGCACGCCGCTGGTGGTGGGAGCGTCGCCGCTCTCGGAAGACATCGCCAACATCGAACGCATGCAGGACGCGGGGGCTTCCGCGGTGGTTTTGTATTCGCTATTCGAAGAGCAACT
>CAZCJI010000844.1:0-1034 GCA_964498625.1 uncultured Rhizobium sp. | reverse complement strand
GATAGATCGGGATGTTCGTGTCCTTGCTCGATTCCAGATAGCAGGGCATGTGCGCGGCATCGACGGCGGCCAGACGGTCGCGCATGATCACGCCGCCATAGCCCTTGCCCTGAAATTGCGGATCGGTGCCGATGGTCTGCAGATACCAGTGTGGCTCATGCGGATGCACCTTCTCCATCATGTCCATGGTGGAGAGTACGCGGCCGATACCGCCGCCGAAAAGGGAGAGAAGCGCTGGCCCGTTGACGATATAAACGCAGAAGGGAACGTCCCATTCGTTCGGCGGCCGCCATAGGGTGACCGATTCATAATTGTCTGTCGTGTAGCAGGCGCCGTGCGGCTCGCCGAGCTTGAACAGGATCGCCATGACCTTTTCGAGCTTCTTCAGGCGCTTCGAATCGTCCGGCAGAAAGTGCGAGAACACGGGATCGGTGTAGAACGCCCGCGCCAAGGATTCTGAAAGCGGTTTGGAATCCGCTCGTGCGGCTTTGCGCACGCTCACGGCTGGTTTGGCGCTCATGCGGTCACGCTCTTCAGTTCGTCGAAACGGTCGAATTCATGCGCGATGCAGCGCTCTATCAGCGTGCGCCACACGGGCTCCGCGATCTTCGGATCGAGCCCCGCCTTGCGCGCGGAGACGAGAACCTTGGCAACGACATCCTCGATTCGCGCCTCATCGCGCACGACGTTGCGGTCTTGCTTGATCTCCGCCGCGCGCTCGATATAGCGCTGGCGCTCCGCTAGCATCGCGACGAGCTCACGATCGAGCCGGTCGATCTCCGCGCGCAGCTCCGCCATATCGCGGCAATGTTCGGGGACCTGCGACATCAGCGATTCAATTCCCTCATCGCGTTGTCGAGGCCCTGGAGCGTGAGCGGATACATGCGGTCGCCCATGATTTGCGAGATGAGGCCGATGGACGGTGTGTAGTCCCAGTGCTTCCGTGCGACCGGATTTAGCCACACGCAGTGTTCATAGATCTGCGTCACGCGGTCGAGCCACACCGCGCCCGCTTCCTCGTTCCAATGCTCGAC
>CAZCJI010000843.1:0-1036 GCA_964498625.1 uncultured Rhizobium sp. | reverse complement strand
AGCCGGAAATCCTCGCCGACTATCGCGACCGCTTCAAATACATGCTGGTGGACGAGTATCAGGACACCAACGTCGTGCAGTATCTGTGGCTGAAGCTGCTCGCGACCTCGACCGGCAATGTCTGCGTTGTCGGCGACGACGACCAGTCGATCTATGCGTGGCGCGGCGCGGAGGTGGAGAACATCCTGCGCTTCGAGCGCGATTTCCCCGGCGCGAAAGTCATTCGGCTGGAGCGTAACTATCGCTCGACCCCTGTGATCCTCGGCGCAGCGTCGTGCCTGATCGCGGCGAACAAGGGCCGCCTCGGCAAGACGCTGTGGACCGAGGGCGATCAGGGCGAGAAAATCCGAGTACAGGGCGTTTGGGACGCGGAAGAAGAAGCGCGCAACATCGCGAGCGACGCGGAAGATCTGCATCGGGGCGGCAACGCGTTCCATGAGATGGCGATCCTGGTGCGCGCATCGTTCCAGATGCGCGAATTCGAAGACCGGTTCATTTCGCTGGGTCTCCCCTATCGCGTGATCGGCGGACCGCGCTTCTATGAGCGCGCGGAAATCCGCGATGCGCTCGCCTATCTGCGTCTGGTCGCTCAAGGAGATGACGACCTCGCCTTCGAGCGCATTGTCAACAAGCCCAAGCGCGGCATCGGCGACGCCAGTGTGCAGGCACTGCATAAATTCGCGCGCGCGCAGCGTTTGCCATTGCTCGCAGCAAGCGGCGAGATCGCAACCACCGACGAGTTGCCGCCGAAAGCACGCAAGGCGCTGGCCGAACTCGCGGTGAACTTCGCGCGCTGGAGCGAGACGGCAAAGCATCTGCCCCACACCGAAGTGGCAGAGATGGTGCTGGACGAAAGCGGCTACACCGACATGCTGAAGGCCGACAAATCGGCGGAGGCGCCGGGGCGGCTGGAGAACCTGAAGGAATTCGTGCGCTCGATGGAATCGTTCGAGTCGCTGTCCGCGTTCCTCGAACACGTGTCGCTGGTGATGGAGATCGCGCAGGACGAAAGCGGCGACCGCATCAACCTGATGAC
>CAZCJI010000842.1:0-1038 GCA_964498625.1 uncultured Rhizobium sp. | reverse complement strand
AGCGCGGTCACCGGCGAAAACATGCATGTCGATTCCGGCTATCACATCGTCGGCATGAAGGCCGAAGATGCGCCGGACATGGCCGTCGGCAAGACGGAATAAGATGGATCCTGCCGCCAAGCGCATTCTCAGGCTACCCGACGGTTTGACCCTCTATTTCTCGCGCCACGGCGAAACCGAAGCCAATGTCGCGAAGCGCTTCCAGGGCCACACCATCGACACGCCGCTGACGGAGCGCGGCCTCAAACAGACAAAGACGATTGCGAAGATTTTGAAGGCGCGTGTCGACGATCCGGCGGCGCTGAAATGTGTGGCGAGCCCCCTACCCCGCACGCGGCTGACGATGATGCTGATCCGCGATCATCTGGGTCTTTCCATCGACGGATTCAAAACCGACAAGAGAATCTGCGAGATCGATCTCGGCAAATGGGATGGGCTTACCCACAGGCAGGCACGCAAGCTCGATCCAAAACTGTTCGACAGACGCGAAGCCGATAAATGGAACGTGCGCGTGCCGGGCGGTGAGGACTATGCCGATGTCGCGAACCGCGCGGAAAGCTGGATCAAAAGCCTCAAGCACGACACTTTCGCGATCAGCCACGGCGCCTTCACGCGTATCCTGCGCGGGCTGTTCGAGGGCTTGAGCGCGGCGGAGATGTCGGCGCTGGACGAACCGCAGGGCGTCGTCTTCCGCGTACGCGGCAACAAAGTCAAAAAGTTCGACAAGCCGTGACCACGCTCTTCGTCATTCGCCACGGCGAGTGCGAGCACAATGTTGCGGGCCGCGCGGCGGCGCAGAACGACTCGCCTCTGACAACAAATGGCCGTGCGCAGGCGCGCGCCAACGGCGCGTTGCTGAAGAAGATCGCCGGCGATCTTTCGCAGTTTGATTTCTTCGCCAGCCCGCTGCACCGCACCTGCAACACGATGGAACTGGTGCGCGAAGCGGCCGGTCTTCCGCCCACGGGATACATCGCCGATCGCCGGCTGATGGAGATCGATTTCGGCGATCACACCTGGATGACGCGCGAGGAAATC
>CAZCJI010000841.1:0-1039 GCA_964498625.1 uncultured Rhizobium sp. | reverse complement strand
AAATGGTGCCTCGCGCATCACAAGGAGAATTTCCTCTACACGCATTTCGAGGAAATCTGCGAGTTGCTGAAGCAATACGACGTGTCGTTCTCGCTGGGCGATGGATTGCGTCCGGGCTCGACCGCGGATGCGAACGACGCGGCGCAGTTCGCCGAACTCGAAACGCTCGGTGAGCTCAACAAGATCGCGCAGCGCCATGATGTGCAGGTGATGATCGAAGGCCCCGGCCATGTGCCGATGCACAAGATCAAGGAGAACATGGATCGCCAGCTCGCGGCCTGCGACGAGGCGCCGTTCTACACGCTCGGGCCGCTGGTGACGGATGTCGCGCCGGGCTACGACCACATCACATCGGGCATCGGTGCGGCGATGATCGGCTGGTTCGGCTGCGCGATGCTTTGCTATGTGACTCCGAAGGAGCATCTGGGCCTGCCGGACCGCGATGACGTGAAGGCCGGCGTGATCGCCTATCGCATCGCGGCGCATGCCGCCGATCTTGCGAAAGGCCATCCCGCCGCGCGCATCTGGGACGACGCGATGAGCAAGGCGCGGTTCGAATTCCGATGGCGCGACCAGTTTGCGCTCGCGCTCGATCCTGAGACCGCGCAGGCCTATCACGACGAGACGCTGCCAGCCGATGGCGCGAAGGTTGCGCATTTCTGCTCGATGTGCGGACCGAAATTCTGCTCGATGAAGATCAGCCAGGAAGTACGCGACGCCGCCAAGGGCCAGAACGATACGCTTTCCACTGCCGATATCCGCGCCGCGATGGCAAAGAAGGCGGAGGAGTTCAAGCAAGGCGGCGGCGAAATCTACGTGTCGAAGAATGCCGCGTCCTAAGATCGCCGTGGGTGCGGCCGAATTCGAGCACGCGCAGGAGCTCCACCGGCAGGGGAAGCTGCAGGATGCCGAGCCGGTCTACCAGGCAGCGCTAAGCGCTCGTCCGGAGTATTTCGAAGCGGCGTATTCGCTTGGCATACTCTATCTCCAGCGCGGGCAACCAGATCTCGCCTCCGACAAACTTGCTCTGGCGCTGAAG
>CAZCJI010000840.1:0-1041 GCA_964498625.1 uncultured Rhizobium sp. | reverse complement strand
GTGCATCTCGTCCGACCACAGATCGGCGAACAGCGGCTCATAGATGTCGCGATATTCGGTGACGCGCGCGCCATCATTGCCACGCTCGCGCAGCCAGAAGACCAGCGCCGCGACCGCGATACCCGCGACGAACACGGCGGCGACAATTCCCATCTGAATCGGCGTCATCATGCGGCAGCCTTCGGCGCGAATTGGGCGTAGAGATCGAGCAGACGCTTCTCATAGCGCGCCGTCCAGTTGTCGGCCTCGATGAAGCGCATGCAGCCGAGACGCGCGGCGCTGATCTGTTCGTCGGTCAGGCCAGCGATCAGATCGGCGATACCGCTGGCGGTCAGTTTGTCCGGCAACGTCCAGCCGCAGTGATAGGTGGTGACGACCTTGCGCATCTCCGGGAAGGGCTGCACGACCAGCGGCACGCCGGCGCCGGGATATTCCCAGAGCTTGTTCGGCGTCGCGATCCAGTGGTTCAGCATCTTGTCTTCATAGGGGATGATGCCGACGGTCGCACCCTGCGTCCACGATTTGAGTTCGCGCTGCGGCGCCGGCGGAATGAAACGCACCGCGGATTCGTTGCCGGACCGCGCTGCCGCCTGCGCCGCGATCTGTTTGAGCTGACCGGCGATCGGACCCCAGCCCATCATCACCAGCGTCCAATCGTCGGGCAGCATCGACGCCGCGCGCACCAGAACCGGCAATCCACGCTCCGCCGAATAGCCGCCCTGATAGAGCAGAATTTTCTGCGATGACGGGAGATCGGCCGCATCGTGCAGGCGTCCGTCATAGGGCTCGGACGGCGTGAGCACGATGGCGTTGCGGATCACGACCGCTTTCGGCGCACCGGGATAGGCATGCTGATAATAGAGCGCGGCACTGTCGTTCACGGCGATGAAGCCATCGACACGATGCAGATATCTGCGGTGCAGGCGCGCGTAGTAATCGGTGATGCCCGGCAGGCGCGCGGCCGCGGCCTCGTAAATCTCGTGCGCATCGTAGATCAGCGGAATGCCGAGCGCCTTCTTGATCCGAAAGCCCGCCGGCAAC
>CAZCJI010000839.1:0-1055 GCA_964498625.1 uncultured Rhizobium sp. | reverse complement strand
TCAGACGCTGAATGGTGGAGAAGCGGTGCGCGATGACGATGGTCGAGCGGCCCGCCATCAGATTGGCGAGCCCCTGCTGCACCAGTCGCTCGTTCTCGGCATCGAGCGCGCTGGTCGCCTCGTCAAGCAGCAGCAGCGGCGCGTCGCGCAGGATCGCGCGCGCAATCGCGATGCGCTGGCGCTGCCCACCGGAGAGCGTCGTGCCGCGCTCACCGACGAGAGTCTGGAAGCCGTTCGGCAAACGCTCGACAAACTCCGTCGCGACGGCCGCATCGGCGGCGCGGCGCACCTCGTCGTCGCTGGCGTCGGGGCGTCCGTAGCGGATGTTATCCGCGATGGTGCCGGAGAAGATCACCGGATCCTGGGCGACCAGCGCGATGTGCTTGCGCAATTCCGTCGGATCGAGATCGGCGACATCGACCCCGTCGAAGGTGATCGTACCCTGCTGCGCCTCGAAGAAGCGCAACAACAGCTGAAACGTCGTGGATTTACCGGCGCCGCTCGGACCTACCAGCGCCACCGCCTCGCCCGGCTGGATCGCGAGCGAGAAATTGTCGAGCGCCTTGTGCTCCGGCCGCGAGGGGTAACGGAAGGTGATGTTCTGAAACGCGACCGCACCGCGCGCCGGTGCAGCCAACGTCTTGGGATGCGCAGGCGGCGCGATTGACGGCTCGGTCTTGAGCAATTCCATCAGCCGCTCCGATGCACCGGCCGCACGCTGCAATTCGCCCCACACCTCGCTGAGCGCACCGATGCCGCCGCCAGCCAGCAGTGCATAAAAGATGAACTGCAGAAGCTGCCCGCCGGTCATATGACCGCTGATCACATCCTGCGCACCGACCCAGAGCACGCAGGCAATGCTCGAGAACGCGGCAAAGATCACAACGCCCGCCATCACAGCGCGCGCGCGCGTGCGGCGGACGGCGATCTCGAACGAGCCTTCCACCACGCGCGAAAACTGCGCGCGCTCGTAATTCTCGTGCGTGAACGCCTGCACCGTCTGTACCGCATGCAAGGTTTCGCTGGCGCGCGCGCTGGTATCGGCGATGCGGTCC
>CAZCJI010000838.1:0-1057 GCA_964498625.1 uncultured Rhizobium sp. | reverse complement strand
TCAGACTTTGATCCAATCATGCGTGCGCAGCCGTGTATTTTGTGCACAATCGGAACTGCCTACGCTTCCGCGATCGCGTCGAACGAGAAGCCGATAAAGACGGCGTGCAGTGGTATCGCAGCATCTGATACCGGAACACGTCAGACTTTGATCCAATCATGCGTGCGCAGCCGTGTATTTTGTGCACAATCGGAATGTTGGCGGGTTTGGGGGACAGATGAAACGGCTGAGATTTCTGCCGGTTGCGCTTGTGCTCGCGGCCGCTGGCGCGCATGCGCAGGGCCTTCCCGATTGCGCGGGATCTCTCGAACTCGAAAACGTCCATATCGTGCGCGTCGAGCACGCCAACGACGTGCTGGTGCTGCGCGACGGCCGCGCGATCCGCATGGAAGGCATCCGCATTCCGCACGCGAACCAGGATCGCGCGCCGGCCTATCCCGCCGATCAGGCCTATGACGCGATCGTGGCGATGTCCAGCGGCCACACTGTCAGCGCCGCGGCTGTCGTACCGAAGGAAGATCGTTATGACCGTGTGCGCGGGCAGGTGACCAACGACGAAGGCGTTTGGCTGCAGATGTATCTTCTGAAACGCGGGCTCGCGCGCGTCGATATCGCGCCGGATCGCACCGAATGTGCCGCCGAACTTTATGCCGCCGAGGGCGACGCGCGTGCGGCGAATGCTGGGCTGTGGGCGCTACCCGCCTATCGCGTGCGTACGCCGGAAGGTCTCGGCCGCGACACCGGCATGTTCCAGATCGTTCAGGGGAAGGTGCTCACCGCGGATGTGAAGAACGGGCGCGCCTATCTCGATTTCGGCGCCGATTGGAAGACCGATTTCACGGTCACGATCTCGCCGGAGGACATGGTCAATTTCCGCTTCGACGGCGTCGATCCCCGCGACTATGCCGGCAAGACGATCCGCGTGCGCGGCATCGTCCAGCAATTCAACGGCCCGGAAATCGAAATCGCCAATCCGAAGCAGATTGAGATTTTGCAGTAACGATCAGCCCGAAGGCGGTTAGATGCCCGACAAAATGCCTCAAAGCGTAGCGTGGTA
>CAZCJI010000837.1:0-1058 GCA_964498625.1 uncultured Rhizobium sp. | reverse complement strand
CAATGTCGATATTCCCGCCGCCACGGCCGCCGGCGTGATCGTGATGAACACGCCGCACGGCAATTCCATCACCACCGCCGAGCACGCGATCGCACTGATGATGGCGCTGGCGCGTGAGCTTCCTGCCGCCAACGCCTCCACTCAGGCCGGCAGGTGGGAGAAGAACCGCTTCATGGGCGTCGAGCTGACGGGCAAGGTTTTGGGCCTCGTCGGCGCGGGAAACATTGGCGGCATCGTTGCCGATCGCGCCAAGGGTTTGCGCATGCGTGTGATCGCGTTCGATCCCTATCTTTCGCCGGAGCGAGCGCAATCGCTCGGCATTGAAAAGGTCGAGCTGAACGACCTTCTGGCGCGCGCGGATTTCATCACCTTGCATACGCCACTGACAAACGAGACACGCAACATCATCTCGGCCGATGCCATCAACCGCATGAAGAAGGGCGCGCGGCTCATCAACTGCGCGCGCGGCGGACTTGTGGACGAGAAAGCGCTGAAGGCCGCGCTCGATAGCGGGCATATCGCCGGTGCGGCGCTGGACGTATTCGAGGAAGAACCCGCAACAGCGAACATCCTTTTCGGCAACGACAAGGTTGTCGCGACGCCGCATCTTGGCGCGTCGACGACCGAAGCACAGGAGAACGTCGCGCTCCAGGTTGCCGAACAGATTTCGGACTATCTGCTGACCGGAGCGATCACCAACGCGCTCAACATGCCGTCGATCAGCGCGGAAGAAGCCGCCAAGGTACGGCCATGGATTTCACTTGCCGAAAAGCTCGGCGCCTTCGCGGGACAGCTCACCGACACCAGCATCGCGGGCGTGGAGATCCTCTATGAGGGCTCCGCAGCGGCGCTCAACACCCGCGCGCTGACGCAGGCCGCGCTTGCGGGCCTGTTACGCCCGACACTTGTCGACGTGAACATGGTCAATGCGCCGGTCGTCGCGAAGGAGCGGGGCATCAAGGTCAGCGAAATCCGTCGCGACCAGCAGGGCGCTTACGAAGGCTACATCAAAATCACGGCGACGCTGGCGGACGACAGCACGCGCCGTGTCGCAGGGA
>CAZCJI010000836.1:0-1062 GCA_964498625.1 uncultured Rhizobium sp. | reverse complement strand
CAAAGGGCTGCGCATCGTTCACAAGGAAAGTGAACTGGTTCAGGCAATCCAGTCATCGCAGAACGAAGCCAAAGCGAGCTTCGGCGATGATAGGTTGTTTATCGAAAAATTCGTGACCGAGCCGCGCCACATCGAAATTCAGGTAATGGGCGACAAGCATGGAAACGTCATCTACCTGAATGAGCGCGAATGCTCGATCCAGCGCCGCAACCAGAAAGTCATCGAAGAAGCGCCGTCACCATTCCTGGATGCCGCCACGCGCAAAGCAATGGGCGAGCAGGCGGTGATGCTGTCGAAGGCCGTGGGCTACGATAGTGCCGGAACGGTTGAGTTCATCGTCGACAAGGACCGCAAGTTCTATTTTCTCGAAATGAATACGCGCCTTCAGGTCGAACATCCTGTGACGGAACTGACCACGGGTCTCGATTTGGTAGAGCTTATGATCCGTTCGGCGGCTGACGAAAAACTGCCGTTGACGCAAAAAGACGTGAAGTTGAACGGCTGGGCAATCGAAACGCGTGTGTACGCCGAAGATCCGTATCGCGGATTTCTGCCATCCACCGGACGACTTGTGCGTTATCGCCCGCCTGCGGAGGGCGACTTCGGCGACGTGACGGTGCGAAACGATACTGGTGTATATGAAGGCGGTGAAATCTCGATCTATTATGATCCTATGATCGCCAAGCTTTGCACACGCGCGCCCACGCGAACCGGCGCGATCGATGCAATGGCGAATGCGCTGGACGAATTCCAGATCGAAGGCATCCGGCACAACATCACATTCCTTACCGCCATCATGCATAACAAACGCTTCCGCGACGGACGGTTGACCACTGCGTTCATTGCCGAAGAATTCCCGGACGGTTTCCACGGCCTGCCGATGGACAAGACAGCGGAGCATCGTTTCGTCGGGGCGGCTGTGGCGGCAAAGCTGCTGCGCACCTATCGGGCCGGCGAAATAAGCGGGACGCTCAATGGCGCGCACCGCGCGGCCCGCGAATTTTCCGTCGCGATGGATGGCAAGACCTATGCGGTGAAAGACGCCCATCTTCATGAGGGCCG
>CAZCJI010000835.1:0-1063 GCA_964498625.1 uncultured Rhizobium sp. | reverse complement strand
CGGATCTGAGCACTCACCTCGTCGAACTCCGCCGCAGGGACGCGGACTGTCAGCGCAGTACTGGCGGCATCGGCGCCGCCATTGATGTTGGAGGTGACAAGGAAGCCGCCGGCCGCCTGGGCGAGTCCAATCGCTTTCTGCGCCGTTGCGGCGGGTGTCTTAACGATCATGTCGAGGGAAGCGGTACGGACGAATTCTCGCTCCTGCGACGCACTCCCGCCTCCGCCACCGTTTCCTGGCGAGAATGTCATCAGAGAAGCGCTCGCGACGGGAACTCGCTTGTCGACGCCTCTGATGATGCCTTTCTGAAGATAGGCTTTGTGGCCGAAGGCTGGGAGTATCGAGGCTTGGCGCCACAGGGATACCGGTTCCCAGCGCACATCACCGGCTACCGCGGCGAGGCCGGCTGATTTTTCCATGGCAATGCCACGCACCGAGTCTCGCGGCTGAATGAATCCGAGATAGAGCGCGATGAGACCGGCGGTAATCATCCAACCAGTTCGCAAAGCTTTTCTGCTCTTGCTTGAAAACTCTCCCCAATGGATCGGCATTTGGTTGCCTCATAGACAAATAGACACAGAGACCTACGAGCTTGTTCCACAAGAGTTCTGATAAGTAATCGTTGAAGACGATGAATTGGTTACGCCGGTCGAGTAATTTGTGTCGCGGGAAGGAGTCCGAGCTGGCCTGGCTGCGATGGTCATCGATGGGATCGTCCGTTTGAAGAACGGGGACACGGGAAAAACTTGCACGGGGAATGCGGGGTGAAGGGCGGGCAGCTGCCAGCCACCAAGTGAAGAGGAGAAAGCAGGGAGGACTGGAGTGTCCGCCCTACCGAGCTGTTTTTAGATGTCCAGGTTCTTTACGTCGAGCGCGTTATCTTCGATGAATTTCCGGCGGGCTTCTACGTCTTCACCCATCAGGGTGGTGAAGATGGTTTCGCACTCGGCTATGTCTTCCAGCCTTACTTGCAGGAGAGTACGGCGCTCGGGGTCCATGGTGGTTTCCCAGAGCTGCTCGGCGTTCATTTCGCCCAGGCCTTTGTAGCGCTGGACGGTGTACT
>CAZCJI010000834.1:0-1063 GCA_964498625.1 uncultured Rhizobium sp. | reverse complement strand
CGTAGGCAGGGTCTTCGCGATCCGCGTCCAAGCTCCCAGAGTATCTAGCTTGTGCTAGTTGCCGAATATTTTTTCGAGAAAGATAGCCGATATCAATCTTGAGAGTGGTAGCGCTAACCGTTTCCTCAATGGATTTGATCTGGTTCGATCTAGCTACGATCACGAGTCGATGATTGGGATTAGCTTTTCTTATTGCAGCAAGCTGCCCCAAGTGCGCGGAATTTCCCGCGTTAAAATCGTCTAGAAAAATCAGCCACGGAAGCGATTTGATAGCCTGATTAAAGTCCCGCGACGAGAGATCAATATCCCCGTAGTACGCCTTGATAGCTCTTTCATATTCACCTGCTCGCGCTATCAAGGGCGTGCTTACGATTGCCGGCACCCTAGCTTCGTCACAAACACCTTCTGAAACCCGTACGGCCATGAAGTGAATCAAACTAGTGCGCCCGGTTTCGTTGTCCCCCAAAAGCAGAACGTGTTCGGGCGTGCGCAAAACTGCATCGAGGTCGACTTGTCTCGCTTCGATTTGAGCGGACGATTCACCGACGATCATTTGCTGAGCGTCGGGATGAATCGACAAAGGCGGGCACACAAATGCTTCTGATATTTCTTCGAGCGGCTGTGCGCCTCCAGACCGCGTGAAGCTGATGTGTTCGTTCGCAGCGCGCCGAATTGTACTGCGCCCCATTCGTAAGAATAATTCTATCTCAGATAAAGCAGTTCTGTCGGCACGCGGCCCTAGGTCAAATTCGATTCTGCCGTTCGGTGCCAAGTTGTTCGCGGGAACGAAGAGTCGTTTTGGATCATCCAAATAGAGACGGCAGTCCAGCGTCACTTTGCGGATAGCCTCGTCCCAACAAATTGTTTGATAGCCGTTAAAATACTTCCTATTTGCGTAGATCGTGCCGGATTGGCTGATGACTGATTGTCCTAACGGCGAAATGCGATAGTACGGGCTTATCCGATGGATATGGCCCAAACAGACCAAGTCAAAGCTTGCGAAAATTCTATTTTCAACCGCGTTAGCGTCGGCTTCAACCAGCCAATCCGTGGGATGATGAGC
>CAZCJI010000833.1:0-1064 GCA_964498625.1 uncultured Rhizobium sp. | reverse complement strand
CTGTCGGCACGCGGCCCGCTGAAGTGACCGATATCTGCTCAGGATTGATCGCCGAGGCAGACAATGGCAACGCACCGCTCAACAGGTCGGGATGAGACATGGCACCCGTGTGCCAGAGTTGCGCGATGATGCGACCGCCGGCCGCATGCACTGCGTCTGTGACGTGACGCCAGCGTCGGACCTGCTCGTTGGTCCACAGGCCAGGCGAACCCTCCCAGCCAAACCCGTCCGGGCTAATCGCGATGCCTTCGCTCACGATCAATCCCGCGCTGGCGCGCTGGGCGTAGTATTCCGTCTGCATGGCCGTCGGAACATGATCGTGCGAACGCGCCCGCATGCGGGTGAGGGGCGCCATAACGATCCGGTTGGGCAACTCGAGATCGCCCATACGATAGGGAGTGAACAGTGCTTGCTTGGCCATGAGAGCCTCGTGTGTTGTCTCTTACGGAGCAAAGATCGGTCGCATCAGCCGGGGCCGGTAGCCATTGGATGCCACTAACTTCTATGTGCCGCATGCATTAATCGGCGCGTGCCGATCGCGGTCTTGACCGTTTCCACCATGATTGAAGAAGTCTGCTAATTGGCAGAGTTGCTGCGCTGAAACGCAGCTGCCAAATGGTCGATAGCTGCGCGCGCTGCTGCCCGCGTCGCGCGCCCCATCGGAAAGTAGGCATGCGCCGGAATATCGGCCAATGTCCACGCGGTGAGCAGTCGGATCAGTGTGCCATTCTCAAGCTCGCGACGGCATGCCCAGCCGCTCGTCGAGGTGATGCCGAACCCGGCAACCGCTGCCGCGATGGCCCCTTCATTCGCGTCGGTCGAGAAATGCGCGTCGAGCTTGATCGCGGACTCTCGGTCGTCCTTTTGGAAGCGCCAAGCCGCCGGAACAGACGCGGCTGTGCCGCCAACAATGCGATGCCGAACAAGCTCGTCCGGCGTTTCCGGAACGCCATGGCGTTCCAAATAACCAGGAGATGCGACGACGACCCGTGGGATGTTGGCGATAAGCTTTGCTGTGGCGGTTGAATCAGGCAGTCGGCCTAGCCGTAAGGCGACGTCCACGG
>CAZCJI010000832.1:0-1065 GCA_964498625.1 uncultured Rhizobium sp. | reverse complement strand
ACGACGGCATCGAGCAGCGGCTGCACGCCCTTGTTCTTGAACGCCGAGCCGCACATCACCGGCACGAAATGGAACGAGATCGCGCCCTTGCGGATGCAACGCTTGAGGTCTTCCACGCCGGGCTCGGTGCCATCGAGATAGGCCGACATCAGATTGTCATCTTCCTCGACGGCCATCTCGACAAGCGCGGTGCGCAGCTCTTTCGCCTTGTCGGCGTATTCGGCCGGAATTTCGACTTCGTCGAACTTCGCGCCGAGTTGTTCGTCGTGCCAGACCAGCGCTTTCATCTTGACGACATCGACGATGCCGCGGAATTCGGCTTCGGTTCCGATCGGCCAGGTCAGAACCATCGGACGCGTGCCCAGACGATCGATCATCATCTGGACGCAGCGCGCGAAGTCCGCGCCGGTTCGGTCCATCTTGTTCACGAAGCAAATACGCGGAACCTTGTACTTGTCGGCCTGGCGCCAAACGGTTTCCGATTGCGGCTCGACACCGGCAACGGCGTCGAACACGGCAACCGCGCCGTCGAGCACGCGCATCGAACGCTCGACTTCAATCGTGAAGTCCACGTGGCCGGGCGTGTCGATGATGTTGATGCGGTGATCGTTCCAGTAGCACGTCGTCGCGGCGGACGTGATCGTGATGCCGCGCTCCTGCTCCTGCTCCATGAAATCCATGGTGGCGGCGCCGTCGTGCACTTCGCCGATCTTATGGCTCTTGCCCGTGTAATAGAGAATGCGCTCGGTCGTCGTCGTCTTGCCGGCGTCGATATGCGCGGCAATGCCGATATTGCGGTACTTGTTGAGCGGGGTTGTGCGGGCCATGGGACTGAACTTCTTTAAGCGTTACCAGCGGTAGTGCGAGAAGGCGCGGTTGGCGTCGGCCATCTTGTGCGTGTCTTCACGCTTCTTCACGGCGGAGCCGCGATTGTTGGCGGCATCCATCAACTCGCCGGAGAGACGGCCCATCATCGTGGGTTCGCCGCGTCCACGCGCAGCCGTGATGATCCAGCGGATCGCAAGCGCGCGGCCGCGATCGGTGCGCACTTCGATCGGAACCTGA
>CAZCJI010000831.1:0-1067 GCA_964498625.1 uncultured Rhizobium sp. | reverse complement strand
TGCGCCTGTTTGCCGGAGAGAATGAGCGTCTTGAAGTCGCGGGTGTAGTCCTTGGACTGCTCGACGAGCAGCGTCTGGCTGATCAGCGACCAGACCGGCGTGACGCTGCCGCGCGCGATCGAGCCCTTCTGCTTCGCCTTGCGCGGATGCAGCGTGAAGAGGTCCTCGAACGGCAGGCAGAAGGCGCGCAGCGGCGTCGGCGTGCGTTCCGCGCCGGCGACGCGGCGCAGCGCCGGACGCAGGCCTTCGAGGATCATCTCATGGGGCAGCGACTTGCCGTCGACCAGACGATCGACCTCCACCGCCTGCGCCAGACGCGCGGCGATCTGCTCGGGCAATCCGCCCAAGAACGACTTCAAAAGCCCGGTGCGTTCCGGCGTCAGCATCTGGTCCCCACGGCCGCTCGCACATCGTGTCCTTTCGCGGCCATACCAGCCAGATATAGGCCAGCGATGGTTAAAGCGATGTTTCGCCAGCCAACCGACTTGTCACAATCGGCCTAAGCAATGGCCGGCAGTGTCAAAATTGCCGCCAACCCGCCCAAATCGGAGGCATCCAGGTCGAGCGCGCCGCCATAAAGCTTGGCGATGTCGCGCACGATGGCGAGGCCGAGCCCGCTGCCCGGTACGGTTTCGTCCAGTCTTTCGCCGCGCTCGCCGACCTGGGCGCGCTCGTCCGGGGTGAGGCCCGGACCGTCATCCTCCACCACCAGGGTGAACTGCGCCCCACCGGGCCGGGCGGTGACGCGCACCCGCGAGGCGGCCCATTTGCAGGCATTGTCCATCAGGTTGCCCGCCATCTCCTCCAGGTCCTGGCGCTCGCCGCGGAATGCCAGACCGGGCGGGCAGTCGACGTCGATGGCGACCGCGCGGTCGCGATGGATGCGCCGGAGCGTGCGCGCGAGATCTTCGAGCGTCTGCGCCACCGGCGTGCGGTTGCCCAGCACATCGAGCGCGCCGGCCGCACGGGCGCGGGCGAGATAGTGATCGACCTGGCGCCGCATGGTCTCGACCTGCCGGTTCACCTGGTCGGCCAGCGGGCCTGGCTGCGCCGACGCCAGATCGGAA
>CAZCJI010000830.1:0-1068 GCA_964498625.1 uncultured Rhizobium sp. | reverse complement strand
TGCCGCCCGAGCGCACCAGCGTGTCGGTGATCTCCAGCGCCTGCTCGCCCGTGTCGGGCTGCGAAATCAGCATTTCGTCGATATCGACGCCGAGCTTCTTGGCATAGACCGGATCGAGCGCGTGTTCGGCATCGATATAGGCGGCGATGCCGCCCTTCTTCTGCGCCTCTGCCACCGCATGCAGCGCAAGCGTTGTCTTGCCGGAGGATTCCGGCCCGTAAATCTCGATCACGCGGCCGCGCGGCAATCCGCCGATACCGAGCGCGATGTCGAGCCCGAGCGAGCCGGTGGAAACCGTGTCGGTGTCCACGGCCAGGTCGCGCTGGCCGAGCTTCATCACCGAGCCCTTGCCGAAGGCACGATCGATCTGGCTGAGCGCCGCCTCAAGGGCGCGCTTGCGCTCGCTGTTGTCTTCTTTGCCTACGACCCGCAATGCCGCCTGACTCATGGATTCGTCTCCTTATTCCACAGCGCTCCCCCCTTTCCCAGTGAAATAGGGGCCCTGCCGGGAGCAACTTTGTATATGCTTTGTTCTCATTGGCAAGTACCCCCATATCCATATGAAGAATAAGGGAAAATTGTATATCGTTCTAAAATCGTTCCAAGATTTTTAACACCCCTACTTTCAGTCGGATTCTGCCTGCGGAAAATCCACGCCATCGCCCCCAACTTGTCCCCGCCGCCGGCCTGTTCCAAACAAGACCTCGACACAAACCGGTTCGCGATCTTGCCAAAGGACTTCCCGTTACCGCGCGTCACGGAAGTCGCCTTCACCAAGAATGAGGGCCGCTTTCTGCTCGAATGGATCGCCTATCACCGGTTGATCGGCGTCACCGATTTCCTGATCTACACGAACGATTGCGAAGACGAATCCCCTGCCCTGCTCGACCGCCTGCAGGAGATGGGAATTGTGACGCATCTGCCCAATCCGGTCGGGCCACGCGAGCAACCGCAGAACAAAGCGCTTAGCGCGGCGCTCGAACACGCGTTGGTCAAGAGCACGGATTACGTCTTGCAAATCGATCCCGATGAATTCCTGCCACGTTCAGGCGCGTCGGCTCACGTGGC
>CAZCJI010000829.1:0-1069 GCA_964498625.1 uncultured Rhizobium sp. | reverse complement strand
CAGTTTACGAGATTTCTGAAGACAGCCTTTGAGCGCTTGGTGTACGTTAGCACCGACGGCTCGATTCATTTTATCTGCATGGACTGGAGACACATGCGGGAAATGCTTGACGCCGCTACGCCGTATAGTGAGCTCAAGAATCTGTGCGTTTGGGCCAAGACCAACTCCGGCATGGGCAGCCTGTATCGCTCCCAGCACGAGCTTGTCTTTGCTTTCAAGAGCGGGCCAAGACCTCACATCAACAATGTTGAGCTAGGCCGTTTCGGTCGCAATCGAACCAATGTTTGGAATTACGCTGGCGTGAACACCTTTGGCAAGGAACGCGACGCCGAGCTCGCTATGCATCCTACGGTCAAACCCCTGGCTTTGGTAGCGGACGCGATTTTGGACTGTTCTCGACGTGGTGGCATCGTGCTGGACGCCTTCGCCGGCAGCGGCACAACACTTATCGCCGCCGAAAAGACCGGCCGCCACGGGAGGGGTATCGAGATCGATCCGTACTATGCCGATACCATCATCCGTAGATTTTCCGAAGTGTATGGCATGAAGGCCGTAAACGCCCGTTCCGGCTTGAGCTTTGAAGAAATGAGCGGGACGCAATCAGTCACGAAGGGGCCGCGCCGTGCCGAAGAAAAAGGTGGAAAAATCAACAATAGCAAAATCTGCGCGCAAAGCGGCAAAGGTCGGTAAAGGCAAGCCTCCCGAACACACTCGGTTCGCCAAGGGTAGCTCGGGCAATCGGCGTGGCCGTCCCAAGGGCTCAAAGAACCTGAGCACGATTATCATGGATGCTGCCAACACTCAGGTAATGGCAACAATCGACGGCAAACAAAGAAAAATTACCAAGGTCGTAGCCGCCGCTATGCAACTGGCTACCAAAGCTGCCGGTGGCGACAAGCAATCAATGGGCAGGTTTCTCGATTGGATCGACGAAATCGAAGCGCGCGCGGCAGCTGCCAAGCCCGTTCAATTTCCTTTTTCGGCTTTGGATCTCGAGGTTTTGCGGGAGACGTACGAACGAATGAAGCAATGCACGCCGGTTCAGAAGACTGAGTGACATGGCTATATC
>CAZCJI010000828.1:0-1069 GCA_964498625.1 uncultured Rhizobium sp. | reverse complement strand
ATCCATCCCATCCACTTGGCAGGATTGATACGGGGCCTGACGCTCAACGCCACATCCACCGGCACTTTGAATCCGGTGATCGCTTCGACGAAATTGCCCGCCTCGTCATAGACCACGATGGCGCTGCCCTGATTTCCGTCGCAGTAGTTGGGCTCCGTCACCAGGAACAGCTTGTTCACCGGATCGTTGGTGACGCTCGTTCCGCTGAGCAACTGGTCGGTGTCCGAGGTGCAGGGCAGCTGCGTGAACGCGATGCCCGTCTTCTTGTTCAGATCATAGAACTCGACCTGCGCGTTCAGTTCGGTCGTCGTCGCCGCCACGCCGGTGTTGGGATCGACCGCCAGGCCGTTGACGCTGCCCGCATGATAGAAGCCGTTGTTGTAGCCATTGAAGCTCGACATCTTTCCGCTGGACAGATCGATCAGATAGTTCAGCGGCGGACTGCCGCCGACCGCGCCGCCATCCGGCGACAGCGCGATCACAGCCTGGTTCGCCGCGCTGTACTGCGAGAATTGCGGGAGCGAGCCGCCGCTGAAGGAATCGTTCAGCTTGATGATTTTGGTGAAGGTGTTCGATGCGATGTCGCTCACCACGATGATCGGCGTTTCGCCCGCGTTGAGATTCTTCAGCGCAAAAAGCGACGTCGTCTGCGACGCCTGATCGTCGGACATGTCCTGCATGATGATGCCCTTCGGCGGCGGCGTCCATTTGCCGGTGAATTTGTTCGCGGTGACGGGATTCATGACCTTGTAGGTACGCTTGGGATAAAGCTGGCCATCGGGCACGCGTTCCTGCTCGATCAGCGCGACACCGCCGGCAGCAATTCCGGGAACCACGTAATCGCTGTCGCGGTTGAAGAACTTGCCGAACGATTTGACGATCTTTCCGGTGTCCTGATCGAAGGTTTCGACCGTCGCTTTTGTGGCGAGCACGCCGTCGTCTCCGAAGCGGTCGATATCGAAGCCGAAGATCTGACCGTTCTCCGATGTCAGGACTGCGCCCAGTCCCACCGGATGATGTGCCGCGGCGGCGCCGGTCTGCGGCGCGGTGCACAGGAATGTGGTTGCGA
>CAZCJI010000827.1:0-1073 GCA_964498625.1 uncultured Rhizobium sp. | reverse complement strand
ACATCCGCTGGAATCTCGGCTTTCGGATCAAGCTGGTCCGGCTGTAGGCCGTTGACCAATGCCAAGAGCTGGATCGCGTCGACTTCTCTGGCAAAGCTGGTCGAATAGGCGGTTTTCGGCATGAGACGGGCGCAATCCAGGAAACCGGGACAGTATAGAGCAACTCGAGCGACATGCTGCATGGCTCGGCTGATGCGCACCGCGAGTGAAAAGAAAGGCGGCGGCGCATGCGCCGCCGCCAAATTATTGCATCAGCTCTCGCTATTCAGCCGCCATCGGCACCGGCTCATCTTCGGCTGGATCGAACATCACGGCAGCACCTTGCCCAATCCCGCGCGCCGGAAATTCCAGCCAGCCCGGAAGCCACCCGGTGACCTTGGGTCGGCCATTGGTGCCCGCGAGGCAGTCGCGCACGATCTGCTTCTGGGTCTTGGCCTTCTCCGCGACATTGGCCTTGGCGATGGCCTCGCCCGCGACATCGGACACGATGGCGTTGACCGTGGCGCGGTCGCGGATGAGGTCGAAGAACGCATCGTCCGGCTGCCAAGTGGTGCGCGCGTCCACCGCCAGCCGCGTTCCGACTTCCTCCACCGCGTCGCTGCCCGATTGCAGGCTACGCGCCATGAAGAAGGCCGCGACCCGCATCACCTCTCCGTCATTGAGGCTCGCCAGATGCGCGAACACGTCCGCCGTCTGGCGGCGGACGATGAAGGTTTCGTCCGCGTCGTCCTCTTGCGCCCAGCCGAGCAAGGCGAACACGGCCTGCTCTTCGGCGGCGAATGCCGCCTGCGCCGTACTGGCCTCGATGCTGGCACGGATAGCGGGATTGCGGGTCGTCTGCGGATCGCGCTTGACGCTCCAATTGCCGGAAGATGCCGCCATGTGCGCGACCGCGAGCCGGAAGGCGGCTTGCGGATGCGCGATGAGTGCCTGCCGGACGGCCAGATGGCGATGCAGGTCCACATAGTTTTCGAGGGCCTGCGTCATGACCGGGCCGGTGCTGGCGCGCGGCGTCTTCGCGGCCTCGGCGCTCTCGCGTTCCTCGGCCTTCGCCAGCTTCTTCGCTTCCTTCT
>CAZCJI010000826.1:0-1074 GCA_964498625.1 uncultured Rhizobium sp. | reverse complement strand
TCCGAAGGCACGCTACGCAGTCGTTCCGCAACGCTTCAAAAACTGGACTCTGCCCAGGCTTCTTCCTGCGAGGATGCTCGACGCCCAGCTTGCAAAGCTGCTCGGACTCAAGAAGTCAACCAAAGGAGGTCTCCCTTCATGAAGCCAACAAACTCCACCAACTGGATCCTGGTCACCGGCACTTCGAGTGGAATCGGCCGCGCGGCAACCTTTACCCTTGCGGAAAACGGTTACCGCGTCCTGGCCGCCGTGCGAAAGCATGAAGATGTCGAATCGCTCCTGGCCGAGGCAGGTACGCGCCGGGTTGTGGGAGCCGTCGAGCCGATCATTTTGGATGTCACGAATGCCGGTCAGATCGCGGCGGCAGTGGAAATTGTCAGGGCCAAAATCGCGGCCGGAGGCAGACTCCACGCAATCGTTAACAATGCGGGTGCACAATGGGCCGGGCCGATCGAGACGCTGCCGCTGACTGACTGGCGGCTCCAGTTCGACGTGCTTTTCTTTGGCCCGATTGCTCTTACCCAGCAACTCCTCCCGCAACTTCGCGCCTCGCGCGGACGAGTGATCAACGTGACCTCAATCGGCGGGATAATGCCGGGTCCGATGATCGCCGCCTACCAAGCGGCGAAGGCAGCGTTGGAGGCGGTGAGCGACTCGATGCGGATTGAGTTCTCCCCATTCGGCGTTTACGTCTCCGCCATAGCTCCCGCGTCCATTTCCACGCCGATGCTCAAGCGGTCCTCCGAGCAGCTCAACAGGATCGCGGATGGCTTGCCGAAAAGCCTTCAGCCCTTCTATGCGGATGCCCTCCGCGCGTTTGCGAAGACGACTGTCACGGCCAACAGATTTTCAATCTCCCCGGAGAAGGCATCTCTGACGATCCTCCGGGCGGTGACGGCACCCCGTCCACGAGCCCATTACCTGATCGGGGCGGCCGCGAACGTCGCCGCGTTCATGAAGCGCAACCTTCCCGACCGTTGGATGGATGCGATCACCTTCCGGATGATGGGTCTGCCGAGACAGGTGAAGTTGCAGAAGAGTGAGTAGGAGTCCAACCACAAGCGTGAGCATCAG
>CAZCJI010000825.1:0-1076 GCA_964498625.1 uncultured Rhizobium sp. | reverse complement strand
GCGCGCGGCGCGACCACATGGTGCGCTTGATGCGCGCGCGGCCCTTGAGCGTGTTGAGCGCGTTGTTGACCACGTCCGGCGACGACAGCTTGCGCATGCCCACGGCCTTCGCCTTCAGGGTCGGGACGCGCAACGTCATCTTGTCCTTCTCGAAGGTGATGACATAGAGCTCGAGCTTGGCGCCCGCGACTTCCTGCTCCTCGACGCGCATGATCTTGCCGACGCCATGGGTCGGATAGACGACATGGTCGTTGGTCTTGAATTCGTGCTTCTTGCTGTTGGAGTTCGCCGGGACCTTCTTGGGGGCCGCTGCCGGTGCCGCTGCTGTCTTTGCTGCCGTCATTTCATGTCCATCCTGTATCCGCGCCCGTACCTGACGCGGCCGTGTTCACTGTCGCTCTGCAACTGAATGCGGCGCCGGCCGGATTTTTCATCGATCCGGGTGGGTGCCTTTCGAGTTCATTGAGATCGTGACTTATATAACACGGAGGAGGCTGAAAGGGAAGGCCCGAATCGCCAAACCTTTGAAATGCCGTGGTTTATTCCCAGTTACCTTCGAAAATGACCTGTTCGTTGCGTTTCAAAACCGCTTCGGGACAGGAATCTACAGCCCTGCCCCGGAAATAGGCAATTCTACGAACCGGAACCGGGTTTATCGGAGAAATACTTCTCGAACTTGCCTTCCACGCCCTCGAATTCCTTGCCGTCCGCGGGCGGCGTGCCTTTGACCGCGATGTTGGGCCATTTCTTGGCGTATTCCGCGTTCAGCTCCAGCCACTTCTCCAGCCCCGGCTCGGTGTCCGCCTTGATGGCTTCGGCGGGGCATTCCGGCTCGCACACGCCGCAGTCGATGCATTCGTCGGGATGGATGACGAGCATGTTCTCGCCCTCATAGAAGCAGTCCACCGGGCAGACCTCGACGCAATCGAGGTACTTGCACTTGATACAGGCTTCAACGACGACGTAGGTCATACGGCAGGCTCCGGATAGCGTGGCCGTCACTTAAGACGGTCTTTTGCCGCGTGCAAGTATGGCATTTCTCCCTCAAGCGGAGAGGGAATTATTCTTCGTCGTTG
>CAZCJI010000824.1:0-1077 GCA_964498625.1 uncultured Rhizobium sp. | reverse complement strand
GCGCTGGGCCAAGGAGAAGGCCGCCCCCCTGCCCGCGGCCATCGTGCTGGGCGCCGATCCGGGGACGATATTGGCGGCGGTAACGCCGGTGCCCGAGACGCTGTCGGAGTATCAGTTCGCGGGGCTGTTGCGCGGGAGCCGCGTCGAGCTGGTCGACTGCGTATCGCAGCCGCTGAAAGTTCCTGCGGAAGCGGAGATCGTTCTCGAGGGCGAGGTGTCGCTGACCGACTATCGCGACGAAGGTCCCTATGGCGACCACACCGGCTACTACAATTCGGTCGAGCAGTTCCCGGTGTTCACCGTCACCGCGATCACTATGCGCAAGGCGCCGATCTATCTCTCCACCTACACGGGTCGGCCGCCGGACGAGCCGAGCGTGCTGGGCGAGGCGCTGAACGAAGTCTTCGTGCCGCTGCTGAGGCAGCAGTTTCCCGAGATCGTCGATTTCTGGCTGCCGCCGGAGGGCTGCTCCTATCGCATCGCGGTGGTGTCGATGAAGAAGGCCTACCCTGGCCACGCCAAGCGCGTGATGATGGCGGTGTGGTCATACTTGCGCCAGTTCATGTACACGAAATGGGTGATCGTCGTGGATGACGACATCGACGCACGCGATTGGAAAGACGTGATGTGGGCGATCTCGACCCGCATGGATCCCGCGCGCGACATCACAATGATCGAGAACACACCTATCGATTATCTTGATTTCGCATCGCCGGAGAGCGGGCTCGGTTCCAAGATCGGCCTAGACGCCACCAACAAGCTGCCGCCTGAGACGAAACGCGAATGGGGCCGGCTGATCAAGATGGATGAGGAAATTGTCCGAGCGGTCACGGAAAAATGGCCCCGGCTGGGCCTTCCCGGCGACGGCAAAATGGCGCGAAAATAAATTCATTCTCGTATAGTTTGTGTCCGGCATTTGAAAAGCGCCCTGCATGTATCGCAAGTTCTTGATTTTCGCAGCAATCCTGACCGGCTTCGCGTCACCGGCATATGCTGGCGACCCGGACCATTGCAGCCTCCATCTCGCGACCAAACTCGATATCCAATACGATGGCGCCAATCTACCAACTGTCACCG
>CAZCJI010000823.1:0-1078 GCA_964498625.1 uncultured Rhizobium sp. | reverse complement strand
TCGGCATGTTGCGCATGATTGACCAGGGCCTGGAGGACATCAAAATCATCGCCGCACACACCAATGATCCGTTCTACGAGAATTACACGGACATTGCCCAGTTGCCGCCGCACGTGCTGCGCGAGATCCACCATTTTTTTGAGATATACAAGGAACTGGAAAAGGCCGACCTGCCGCAGGTGGGGAATTTCCAGGACCGCTACGCCGCGTATCGCGCCATCCGCACCTCGCTGGCCCAATACCAGCACCATCGCCGTCAACTGCTCAAAGGCGAATTTCCGGATACGTGAATAGAACCCGCCCGCAACTTTTAACGCGAAGACGCCAAGACACAAAGTTTTTGAAAATGATTTCCTTTATGTCATCGCCGTGAATTGACGCAAGCCAAAGCGTCGTTTAACCTCCGCCCATGGCTAAGAAGGCCATTGGCAAAGGTAAAACTGACCTGCCGGTCGGCCAGGATGCGCAGCGGCGCGTCCCACTTTCAGTTTAATCGAATGAACTTAAGAACTATCGCTCAACCTACGGTCCAACTCGGGCGAGAAATAGATCAAATTCTAGAAGCTGAAGAACATTACGGCCAAATTACATTTGTGTCCGCATTCGTCGCTCTGAGGACAATACTTCGGCTGCGTGATCGACTTCTAGTTCAATTTCAAGCTGGATGCCGATTGAGGCTGACAGTCGGCGTCGATCTCGGCGGAACAAGCAGTGAGGTTCTCGAAGAGCTTCTACGATGGAATTGTGAAGTCTTTGTTTTCCACAACCCCATCCCAAGAGCAACCTTTCATCCGAAGCTTTATTTATTTGAGAGCGCCGCCGAGGCCACTTTGATAGTTGGTTCAAACAACCTGACCGACGGTGGTTTCTATACAAATTACGAAGCATCGGTCCGATACGACTTCGATCTACCGACGGATGCTGTTCTGTATCGGCAGATTGCAGATCCTCTGCGTCCGTTTATTGAACCAGAAGGCCCGACCGTTCAAAGGCTGACCGCTGAACTCATTTCCACTCTGGTACCCACATCGACATCAGCTAAATCAAGGAACGTGGAAAAACGTGCATCTTGACGCAA
>CAZCJI010000822.1:0-1079 GCA_964498625.1 uncultured Rhizobium sp. | reverse complement strand
GAGAAGGTGAGGAACGTGCCGCCATAGGGAACGATGCCGCCGTGCAGCGCCATGCCGCTCATCGCCGCCGCCATGCCGTGCTCGCGGATGCCGAAATGGATATAGCGCCCGGAGTAGTCGTCCGGTGTCATCGAATGGAGCGACTTGGTCTTGGTGTTGTTCGAGGGCGTGAGGTCCGCCGATCCGCCGACGGTCGATGCCCACGCATCGTTGATCGCGTTGAGCGCGGCCTCTGACGCCTTGCGCGTGGCAACGGAGGCTTTGTCCTCGCTGGCCTTCTTTTTGACTTCGATCAGGCCGGTCGCGACCGCACCGGGCACGTCGCCCGACATCGCGGCATCGAACTCCACCGCTTTCGATGAAGATGCGTGGCGCTTCTTCCATTCGCCGTGCGCCGCCGCGCCGCGCGAACCGATCTTGCGCCAGTCCCCGAGAATGTCGTCGGGAATGACGAAGGGCGGCGACGGCCAGTCGAGTTCCTTGCGTGCACCGGCAATCTCTTCCGCGCCCGGCGCATCGCTGTGCGCCTTCTGCGTGCCCTGACGCGTCGGCAGGCCGTAGCCGATGATCGTCTTGCAGGCGATAAGAACCGGCTTGTCGCTTTTCTGCGCCCACTCCAGCGCGCGCGAGACGTCGGCGGCGTCGTGGCCGTTGACGCTCACCGTGTTCCAGCCTGCGGCCTGGAAGCGCTCGATGGTGTCGGTGTTGTCGGAGAGCGATGTTGCGCCGTCGATGGTGATGGAATTGTCGTCGAACAGCACGATCAGGCGATTGAGCTTCAGATGCCCCGCCAGCGAAATCGCTTCGTGGCTGATGCCTTCCATCAGGTCGCCATCGCTGGCGATGACATAGGTCTTGTGATCGACCAGCGCGTCGCCGAAGCGCGCGTTCAGGTGACGCTCCGCAATCGCCATGCCGACCGCGTTCGCGATGCCCTGGCCGAGCGGACCGGTGGTCGTCTCGATCCCGCCGGCGTGGCCATACTCGGGGTGACCCGCACAGGGCGAGCCCACTTTGCGGAAATTCTTGAGATCCTCGATCGTCATGTCCGGATAGCCGGTGAGATAAAGGAGCGAATA
>CAZCJI010000821.1:0-1080 GCA_964498625.1 uncultured Rhizobium sp. | reverse complement strand
CGACTTCGTGCTGATATTGGGCGACGAGCTGCGGGTGCAGACCGAGCGCCGCGCGGACATGCGTTGTGGGCGCTGCAAGCGTTTGATTGCGCGGCCATGCACGCGGCGTCGTCGTAACCGCGAGCGTGAATACTTCCTCTCGCTCGCACGCGGCGAAGGCCTCGGCATGATCCGGGTACAAATCCAAATGGCAATGAAAATCAACGAGACGCCTGGCGGTCACTTAAGCCTCAAGATGGTTGTGTGCGCACGCCCTTGAGGAGGACCTCGACCTCGGCCAACCCCCGTCTATATACGGCGGCAAACTCGGGCAGGGCGCCCGGATCATCGGTAAGCGGACCAGGCTTGTGTATCAGGAGCCTCTCTATACCGGGCTTGGAGCGCAGACGCTTCGCGGCATATTGAAAGGATCGGATTTGTTCTCCTCTCGCGGTCGTAGGATCCCACGTCTCCGAACGCAGGTCCGGCACAGTGTAAGTCGTTGAATCGCCAAATTGCATTAGTGATGCGCGGCGAATCAGACATGGAAGGCAATATCCGCAATGTTGCGTTCCGTGACCCTGCCAGCGGCCCTTTGTTGGCGACGAGCATGACAGGGTGCTCGGAACGATTCGCTTAAGGAGCGCGCGATTGTGGCACGCTGCGACCATCTCGCCTTTGGTCTTGTTCCAATAGGGATTCCTGATCTGGCCGGAAATGCCGAGCGCCTTCAGGAGATCATTCCAACGCGCAATGTAGAAGGGGTGGGTCGTGCGCGTGCTCAATGCGCCGAGCCGCAATGTATCTAACGGTACATTGAGCGCGATCAACCCGTTTTCGGGTGTGCGCAATTCGAAGTGGCGTCGAAACCCCGAGCCGGCGAAGACGCCGAGAGCAAAGAACAAGAACGAACGACCGCGGGTTGTGTCCTCGGATTTCACCTTGCGGACGAGGTTTTTCGGAAACGCCATCCAAGTACGAAGGCGGTCAAAGGAGCTCTTTTGATACTGCGCGTGGAGAAGGTTGAAGCAATCGTCCTGTGACTTGCTGACAGCCGGCTCGCCGGCGTGGCTGACCAGCAGCGGCACCTCGCCAGTTTCC
>CAZCJI010000820.1:0-1085 GCA_964498625.1 uncultured Rhizobium sp. | reverse complement strand
GGAGCGCATCGCGCTCGAACATGCGCGGCTCGGGGCCGGGGCCGATGATCGGATCGAGTTCGACGATCTTCTTCGTCCATTCCTGATACGGATATTCGCCCGCGAGCTTGTCCTTGATCGCGCGGTCTTCGTAGAAGCGGCCTTCGTCGAGGTCGAGTGCGATCATCTGGCCGGGGCCGACACGGCCCTTGCGCGTGATCTTCGCTTCTTCCAGCACAACCATGCCGGCTTCGGAGCCGACGAAGAGCAAGCCGTCTTCCGTCACGGCGTAGCGCTGTGGGCGCAAGCCGTTGCGATCCATGCCCGCGATCACCCAACGGCCATCGGTGGCGGCGAGCGCCGCTGGCCCGTCCCACGGCTCCATCACCGCGTTGGCGTAGGAGTACATCGCGCGATGGGCTTCCGGCATCGTCGATGCCTTCTTCGACCAGGTTTCCGGCACTAGCAGAGTCTTGGCCAGCGGCGCAGTGCGGCCCGCGCGCACGAGCACTTCAAACACGGAATCGAGCGCGGCCGAATCCGATCCGCCCGGTTGGATGATCGGCTTGATGTCGTCACCGGCTTCGCCGAACAGCGCGGACGCCATCTTGAACTCGTGGTTCTTCATCCAGTTGACGTTGCCCTTCAGCGTATTGATCTCGCCATTGTGCGCGAGCATGCGGAAGGGTTGCGCCAGCCGCCACGTGGGGAACGTGTTGGTCGAATAGCGCTGATGGAAGATCGCGAAGGCCGAGATGAAACGCTCGTCGGTCAGGTCGGGATAGAAGTTCGAGAGCTGCTCCGCGAGGAACATGCCCTTGTAGATGAGCGAGCGCGTCGAAAGCGAGCAGACATAGAAATCCGCAATCGCAGCCTCACGCACGCGTTTCTCGATGCGGCGGCGGCAGAGATAAAGCCGGCGGTCGAGGCTTTCGAGGTCTTCGCTGTCGCCGGCATCGAACATCACCTGCTCGATTTCCGGGCGCGTGGCGTTGGCTTTCTCGCCGATGATGGAAATGTCCACCGGCACCTGACGCCAGCCATAGAGATAAAAGCCGATCCGCAGAATTTCGGATTCGACTATGGTGCGGCAGGTCTCCTGCGCG
>CAZCJI010000819.1:0-1085 GCA_964498625.1 uncultured Rhizobium sp. | reverse complement strand
GCAAACAGACGGCCGAGAACCTGCATCGCGATATCTTTGAACGCGAGCGTCGGCCCATGAAGCAGTTCAAGCAGATAACGGCTCTCCCCGATCTGCCTCACGGGCGCGATCTCAGCCCGATCGAAAACCGCGTAAGCGGCGTCTATGTCCTCGCGCAGCTCTTCGGAAGCAAAGTCGCCGCCGACAAATCGCAACAAGACAGCATGCGCAACCTCGCCATAGTGTTCGCCGCGAAATCCCGCGATCTCGTCCGCACCGATGTGTGGCCACACTTTTGGCAGCCACAGCCCGCCATCCGGCGCGGGGCCGGACAGGAGGATTTCGGCGAATGTCTGCGCGGGAGATTGCCCGCGCGTGCTGACGTATTGCATGCGATGATGCCGCTTGTTCCGTGCCTGTTTTACGTGACCGGTGGTAGCAAAGCGATCTCTCGAAGCCGCATTCATCGTCGCGGCTTGTCAAGCTTTGGATCGCAGTTTTTGTAAATGGCCCATAGGACGGGGTGAACTTCGAATTGACGGATCGCAATTGACCTGTGATTTCCGGTGGGTGGCCATCTACCGCGGCGCCGAGCCCAACGGCGTCTGCTGAGAATTGGGTAAGGCTCGACTGTCGCGCGCAGGCTTGGCCAGCCCTGCAGTCAGGTGTCAGGAAACACCTACAAAGCTGTGTTGAACCCTGTCCTGACGACGTGATGGTCGAAGTGCCGCTAAGCAGAGTTGGTGCTGCCCTGGATGGTCTTCTGGCCGTTCAACAATGTTCCAGAGGCACTGTATAGCGGCAGGAAGCCCGCGTTTAACAAACCAATGCACTCCCGCGTCGAATACTAGACCCCGGCCAACTCTTCGTATTGCAGCACGTTTCCACAGCCATTACCGACGGACGTTGCGCCCTGGGTGGGACGGTCTGATCGCTTCGACAGTTCGTGGCAAGAAACCAACCTGATGCAGAGCCAGGCTTTCGGGCAATGGTGACACATTGCTTGCACGATATTGTCGGAGACGCTGATGAGCCACAGCACAAACTCCGTTGCAACCTCGGCGGATGTCGGATCAACTACTCTGGATCGAATATCTGGGAGCGAG
>CAZCJI010000818.1:0-1086 GCA_964498625.1 uncultured Rhizobium sp. | reverse complement strand
CCCCGAGGATCGCCCATGAAGAGCCGCAAAAAATCCCAGCCATCGAAGAAGCCAAAGAAGATCACGCCGAAGGCCGCAAAAGCGTCCAAACCCATCGAGCTTTACTACTGGCCGACGCCGAACGGCTGGAAGATCAGCATGATGCTGGAGGAGTGCAAGATTCCCTACGTCTTGAAGCCGGTGAACATCGGCAAGGGCGAGCAGTTCCAAGCCGGCTTTCTCAAGATCGCGCCTAACAATCGCATGCCGGCGATTATCGATCCGCAAGGGCCGGGCGGGCGGTCGATCTCCGTCTTCGAATCCGGCGCCATTCTGCAATATCTCGGCCGCAAGACCGGCAAGTTCTATCCCGCGGATGAGCGCAAGCGCGTGGAAGTGGACGAATGGCTGTTCTGGCAGATGGCAGGCCTGGGACCGATGGCGGGGCAGGCGAGCCACTTCCGCAACTATGCGCCGAAGGATGGCAATACCTATGCGCTTGAACGTTATACCAACGAAACGCACCGCCTGCTCGGTGTGATGAACAAACGGTTGGCCACGCGAAAATTTCTCTGCGGCGCCTATTCGATCGCCGATATGGCGTGTTGGGGATGGGTGCGCGGCATCAGCGGCATGATGGCGGGATTCCTCGACGAGTTCCCGAACGTGAAGGCGTGGATGGAACGCATTGGCGAACGCCCGGCAACGAAGAAGGGTTTCGCACTTGGCCGCGAATTGCGCCAGCAAGCGGCCAGCGATCCAAAAGCGGAAGAAGAGCGCCGCAAAATCCTCTTCGGTCAGCGTGCCAGAGCCTGATAGTCCGCGTACGGATTATAGGGTGCCAAACCTTTACAGCCGTTAAGGTTTGGCGCGCGTAATGTTAACCCGTCTTTAGGCTGTTCCCGATCACCATCGCATGCGTGCGGGTCTGGTCTCGCACCATTCGAGGTGGAAGGACCGTTGGTCCTGTTGAGGGGAGGGAAGCGATGGCGTGCATCGATGTTGACGCGCTGACGCAATTCGAAACGGATGCGAAGCAGGGGCGTCCCGACGCGCTCTACAATCTCGGCCTTGCCTATTCGACCGGCCAGGGCGTGGATGTGGATT
>CAZCJI010000817.1:0-1086 GCA_964498625.1 uncultured Rhizobium sp. | reverse complement strand
GCTCGGGCGACGACTGCTTCGATCCGAAGAAGAACCCGGCGCTGCGCCGCGAGGTCAAGGCCGCGCGCAAGGCGATGATCCCCGACAACTACATCGAGCGCGTCATCTCCTTCGCCAAGCAGGGCTACAAGGAGATCGACTTCAAGGTCTACGACACCGACTGGGATTCGGAAGCCTATCTCTCGGTCTCGGGCCAGAACTCGAACAACTCCGTGCGCGTGACCGATGCGTTCCTGCAGGCGGTTCTGGAAGACGCCGACTGGAATCTCACCTATCGCGGCTCGAACAAGATCGCCAAGACGATCAAGGCGCGCGAGCTGTGGGACAAGATCTCCTACGCCGCCTGGGCCTGCGCCGATCCCGGCATCCAGTTCCACACGACCGTCAACGACTGGCACACCTGCCCGGCGGGCGGCGAGATCCGCGCGTCGAACCCGTGCTCGGAATACATGTTCCTGGACGATACGGCGTGCAACCTCGCCTCGCTGAACCTGATGCAGTTCCGCACCGGCGAAGGCGTCAAGATTTTCGACGTGCCCGCATTCGAACATGCCGTGCGTCTGTGGACCATCGTGCTCGAAGTCTCGGTCTTGATGGCGCAGTTCCCGTCGAAGGAAATCGCGCAGCTCTCCTACGACTACCGCACGCTCGGTCTCGGCTTCGCGAATATCGGCGGGATGCTGATGGCGGCGGGCATTTCCTATGACTCGCGCGAAGGCCGTGCGATTGCTGGCGCGATCAGCGCGGTGATGACCGGCGTGTCCTACGCGACCTCCGCCGAGATGGCGGGCGAACTGGGCCCGTTCCCCGAATACGGCGCCAACAGGGATTCGATGCTGCGGGTGATGCGCAACCACCGCCGCGCCGCGCATGGCGAGAAGGCGGGCTACGAGAAGCTCGCGACCAACCCGGTGCCGCTCGACCTCGACGGCGTGAAGCAGGCCGATCTCGCCGCCGCCGCCAAGCGCGCGTGGGACGATGCTCTCGCGATGGGCGAAGAGTTCGGCTATCGCAACGCGCAGGCGACCGTGATCGCGCCGACCGGCACGATCGGCCTGGTCATGGACTGCGACACCACCGGCATCG
>CAZCJI010000816.1:0-1087 GCA_964498625.1 uncultured Rhizobium sp. | reverse complement strand
GACATCTTTGCCGTACTACTGCCGACCGGACAGCTCATCGGCATCGAAGTGAAGGACCTCAAGGGTAAGCTCAATCAGAATCAAGCCGCTTTCCGTGAGCGCCTCGAACGGGCCGGAGGTATCTACGTGCTCGCCCGATCCTTGGACGATGTAGTGCCACTGTTCGGCGCACCGAAATGGCGTCCTAAGAAAGCGCTCGCCAGTTAGCTTTTCACAAGTGCCTTAGATAGCTCTTGATACATGAGGCGGTTGCGTGCCGCGTCCTTGAGAGCCTCATACACCTTGGGACCGTCTTTAAAGAATTCATCCATGGCGTTGAAGGTCAGGTCTGTGCCGCGCGCACCGTAATCTGCGCGTACCGCAGCGATCATGCGACTGAACTGATCAAGCGCTGCAAGAAACTGGTTTTCGAGATCGCGAGGAATAAAGATGCCCTGCTTGCGGACAATTTGTCGTGCTTCCCAATGGGCCTTCAGCGCAGCGTTCATTGCCTTCCACTGTAGGAAACGGCCGTAGGCTGAGTTGCGCTTTCCGCGCCCTGCTTCGCGAACCATCTTTGCGGCTTGCTTGGGGAGTTCCACATCCGTGAGCCATTCTTCGAGTTCGTTATCACCCATGCCTTCAAGATCGGAGTGCTCATCCAATCGAGCCACACAGTTCTGAGTAGCCAGATATGCTTCGACATAGCCCTCCCAGGCGGCAACAATCGCGTTGTACTCCCGCTCGTTCGAGCGGCTGCTCCTGTCTCCGAGCCGGTTCAGGCTAGCTTTCAGTTCCTCGATTTCACCTTCCAGCTTGCTCTCGAACTTGGCCGCATTCCGTTTGAGAAGATGCCCAAACAGCCGATCACCAACAGCGCCGATGGACGCCAGGCCAAGGGTGATTATTCCGCCACCGATGGCGCTACCCAATAGATACAGAAAGGCGATCATCGGCGGGTGCCCTTTTCGACTCTGGCGATCCTAGAACCTATTGGCGAGACTCCGCACCGGGAGTACATTCGGGGCGGCGAGACAATGCGGAGACAAAGGGCCGAGGCCCTAGGCAGGGAGACCGCTCAAGCAAGCGGCGAATGTCTAGGAAATTG
>CAZCJI010000815.1:0-1089 GCA_964498625.1 uncultured Rhizobium sp. | reverse complement strand
GAGTATTACATCGCCTCGCACAACACGATCTACGACAATGGCGTGTTCTGTGACGGGCAGATCTACGGTTCGGGGATTTCCTATGTCGTGCTGAAACCCATCGCGCATTACAAGCCGACGCCGGACGACACGAACGCCCGCAACAATGCGGCGCTGAACCGGATCGGGCTCCAGGGGCCAGCATTCCCGTTCCACAATCTCGTGGCCTGGAACGCGGTCTACACCAACCGCAACACCTGCGAGGGCAGCGACACCGACGGCAACGGGATCATCATGGACTCGTTCAGCACCGGCAACGGAAATATGGTCGAATACACCGCGCCCACGCTGGTCGCCTTCAACGTGTCGTTCAACAATGGCGGCGGCGGCGTACACATCTTCTTTTCCTCGAATGTGACCGCGGCGAACAACACCGTCTACAACAACTATCTCGATCCGCAGAACACCGGCGCCGCGCGCGCGGGCGTCGACACCAACGACAGCTACAGCGACACCATCCTCAACAATCTTGTCGTGGCGATTCCGGCCGCACCCGGCGCGGGCGGCTGCGCGTTCGGCGCTGAGCCCTATGCCCAGTTCAACAGCGCGATGCTGGGCGGCGGCATCGCGGGCAAACCGGCCGACAGCTTCGCCAACAACATCACGCAGCTGCAAGGCGGCAACGATTCCTGCTGGGCGGCGTTCGGCCAGGATCCGCCCACCGGCGAGAACCCGATGTTCAACGCCGACACCTATTCCTGCACCGCCAATCTCTGCGCGACGGACCCCGCGTGGGTCGATGCCGGAACGGCATCGACGGGCAGCGAGAAGAAACGGCCCAAGGGTGACAATTTCGCGCTTCAGCCAGGAAGCCCGGCCATCGGCTATGGACAGGCGCAGAGCTGGCTTCCCGCGCAGTCCACCGATGCCGGTGCGTGCCATCACACGCTCGAAGTTTGTCCGGCGCGGCGCTAGCGCGCGCTTGCATCCGCCTGATGCAGGCCGACGATGTTCTCATCGGGATCGCGGATATAGGCCTGCCAGCCGACTCCGGGGATCGCCATCTTGGGCAGCGCGATCGCGGCCCCCGCTGCCGTCGCTTTCGCAACC
>CAZCJI010000814.1:0-1089 GCA_964498625.1 uncultured Rhizobium sp. | reverse complement strand
ACGACGCCGGACAAGGTCGCGCTGATCATGGCGGAGACCGGCGAGAAGTTGACCTTTCGTGAGCTTGACGAACGCTCGAACCAAGGCGCGCAATTGTTCCGCTCGCTTGGCCTGAAAGCAGGCGATGTCATCGCAATCTTCATGGAGAACAATCTCCGGTTTCTGGAGATATGCTGGGCGGCGCAACGCGCGGGCCTCTATTTCACCTGCATCTCGTCACGCTTGACGGCCGGCGAAGTCGAATACATCGTGAAGGACAGCGCCGCGAAACTCCTGTTCTCGACACCGGGCATCGGCAAGGTCGCGAGCGAAGCGGCGAAGCTCCTGTCGGGCGTGAAATGCTTCAGCGTCGGCGGCGCGATCGAAGGCTTCACGTCGTATGAAGACGCGGCCGCGAAGATGCCCACGACGCGCATCGCGGACGAAAGCGCCGGCACCGACATGCTCTATTCGTCGGGTACGACGGGACGGCCCAAAGGCGTGCGCCAGCCGTTACAAGGACTTCCCATCGATGCGCCCAACCCGCTTCTGTTCCTGGTGCAGGGCCTGTTCGGGTTCAGCGCCGATACGATCTATCTCTCGCCCGCGCCGCTCTATCACGCGGCTCCCCTGCGCTATTGCATGACGGTGCATCGCGGCGGTGGCACGGTCGTGGTGATGGAGCATTTCGACGCCGAGATCGCGCTCAAACGCATCGAGCAGTACAAGGCGAATGCGAGCCAGTGGGTGCCCACGATGTTCGTGAAGATGCTCAAGCTGCCCGACGACGTGCGCACAAAATACGACGTCTCGACCATGAAATCGGCGATCCATGCTGCGGCGCCGTGCCCTGTCGATGTGAAACGCCGGATGATCGAGTGGTGGGGTCCGGTGATCCACGAATATTACGGGGGTACCGAGGGCAACGGCCTCACCTATACCAGCAGCGCCGACTGGCTCACCCATGCCGGCACGGTCGGAAAGGCGATCTTCGGTGAGCTGCATATCTGCAACGAGGCCGGCGACGAGGTGCCGGTGGGCGAGGAAGGCCTCGTCTATTTCGGCGGCGCCTCGACGTTCCAGTATCACAACGATCCGAAGAAGACTGCG
>CAZCJI010000813.1:0-1090 GCA_964498625.1 uncultured Rhizobium sp. | reverse complement strand
AGCCACCGACATGAAGGCCGCATTGGACACGCGCCTTGCCTATGTCGTAACCGGTATTTCCGATGTCGATTCCATGAGCAAGGCAGGCCTCACGGGCCTGGGCCTCTATCTGAAGGCGCGCACATCTTACGAACCATTGGAGCCCGTCGGCGTCGATATCGCCAAAGACGATCTCGCCTTTTATCCGCCGCTCTATTGGCCGATGGACCCGCATGAGCCGGATCTGTCGCCGCAAGCGCAGACTAAGATCGAAGAGTATATGCGCAATGGCGGGACGATCCTGATCGACACGCGCGATCTGACGCTCGGCAATTCGCGCGGTTCGGATTCACCGGGGCAACAAACTCTGCGCCGTCTTTTCGGCAAGCTCGATCTGCCGCCGCTCGAACCTGTGCCGCCGGATCATGTTCTGCGCAAAGCGTTCTATCTGCTTTCGGATTTTCCCGGACGATGGGATGGCGGGAAAGTCTGGGTGGAAGCGTTACCGCCCCCCGATCCCGACGCTGGCCCCGCACCGGCGCGCGGCGGCGATGGCGTGTCGCCGGTCGTCATCGGCGGCAACGACTGGGCATCGGCATGGGCGGTCGATGACAAAGGCCGCGGTCTGGTCGCCGTGTCGCCGGGAGGCGACCAGCAGCGCGAAATGGCCGTGCGCTTCGGCATCAATGTCGTGATGTACGCACTGACCGGCAACTACAAAACCGATCAGGTGCATGTGCCAGCGCTTCTGGAGCGCTCGGGCAAATGAGTCTGTCGCTCGACTTCGCACCGCATATTGCGACATGGCTGCTGTGGCTGTTTTTTGCCGCGGCTGCGATTGCCGTTCTTTATGCGTTTGCGATGCGTGCTGCGGGCGCTTGGGCGCGCGCGCTGGCGCTTGCGGTTCTGCTGCTGGCGCTCGCCAATCCGCTCGTTGTGCACGAGACACGCGAGCCGCTGCCCGATGTTGCCGCGATCATCGTCGATCACACGCAGAGCATGGGGATCAACAATCGTCGCGCGCAAGCCGATGCCGCGGCGGCAACAATCCGAAAGCAGCTTGGCGCCGACAAATCGCTCGAAATCCGCGAAGCCTTCGTCGATACGCGCA
>CAZCJI010000812.1:0-1092 GCA_964498625.1 uncultured Rhizobium sp. | reverse complement strand
CTGACGAGCTACCGGGCTGCTCCACCCCGCGTCATGGGCGATCCCGCGAAAAACCAAGGGTTTCCCGGGAAAGGTGGGCGGATATAGGCCATCGGCCGGCTGCTGTCCATCCCGCGAAAAACAGCCGGGTTTTAGCATATGTTACACCTCAAATGATCGGGCCGGCCTACCTTTCGGCAAGTTCGATTTCGCGCGGGAGGCAGCATGTTCATCGGCCATTACGGTCCGGCATTCGGCGCAAAAGCGATACTGCGCAGCGTTCCGCTTTGGGTGCTGTTCGTCGCCGTTCAGTGGCTCGATATCGTCTGGTCGATCCTGGTGATGGCGGGTGTCGAGAAGCTCAATGTCATTCCCGGTTTTACGCAAGGAAGCGCGCTCGATCTCTATTACATGCCCTATACGCATGGATTGATCGGCGCGCTGATTTTGTCGGCGATATTCGGCGGCGGTGTCGCGGCATTTAACAAAAGCAAACGCGGTCTCGTATTCGTGATCGTGGCGGCTGCGGTTTTCTCGCACTGGATTCTCGATCTGATCGTCCACGTGCCCGATCTCTGGATCTATGATGGCGTAAAACTCGGCTTCGGGCTCTGGCGCTGGCTGTGGATAAGCCTGCCGCTAGAACTCCTCACCTTGTTCGCAGGCGCTTGGCTTTATGCGCGCTACGTGCCCGCGCGTAGCGGCGGCAATCGCTGGCTTTGGCTTTTTGTGGCGGCGATGGCGGGGGTCGAGCTTTATGGGGCGTTCGGACCTCCACCGGCCTCTGGGCAGATCGAAGCGGAGATGGCTCTGGGCTCCTACGCCATACTCGCCCTCTTGGCCGGGATCGTCGATTTATCCCGTAAACCCAGCTACATGGCCGCAGCCCCGGCCTAGTGGCGCGGCTCGAATCGCGCGCTATAGTCCCTTGGTTGGGGCCAAATATTCATAAGACAAAGGTTTTGTAATGCAGCAGCCATGCGTGCTTGCGCTGAAATCTGCCGTTCCGCCGTACACCATCGAACAGCCCGAAGTCGCCATCCGCGCCGCGCAGCTTTTCGAGCGCGCGCGGGATATCGACCGGTTGCTTCCGGTTTTCGTGAATACCGGAAT
>CAZCJI010000811.1:0-1093 GCA_964498625.1 uncultured Rhizobium sp. | reverse complement strand
ATCGATCGGCGTCGCGCCGCGCGGCAGCGCGATCAGATCGCCCTTCGGCGTGAAGGCGAAGACCTGGTCCTGATACATGTTGAGGCGTGAATGTTCGAGGAAGTCCTCGGCGTTGTCGCCGCGCTCCAGGAGTTCGACCATATCGCGCAGCCATTCCAGCGCGTTGGCTTCGCTGCGGTCCTTGGCGTCCACATGCTCGCGATAGCGCCAATGCGCCGCCACTCCGCGCTCGGCGACATCGTGCATTTCCTGCGTGCGGATCTGCACCTCGACGCGCTGGCGCTCCGGCCCGATCACCGTGGTGTGGATGGAGCGATAGCCATTGGCCTTCGGCGTCGAGATGAAATCCTTGAAGCGCTCGGGCACCATCTGCCAGTTGGTGTGCAAAACGCCCAGCGCGCGGTAGCAATCGCCGGTGCTGCCAACAATGACGCGGAACCCCAGGATATCGGAGAGCTGTTCGAAGTTGAGCTGCTTGTCCTTCAGCTTGCGCCAGATCGAATAGGGCCGCTTGGCGCGGCCGCTGACCCAGGCATCGATGTTCTTTTCCGCGAGCTTGCGCTTGATCTGATCGGCGATGCGCGCGATGCGATCGACACTGGTATCCTCGAGCTGCGCGATGCGCGTGACGATGGAATTGCGCGCCTCGGGCTGAATCTCCGCGAAGGCAAGGTCTTCCAGTTCCTCGCGCATGTTCTGCATGCCGATGCGGCCGGCCAGCGGCGCGTAGATGTCGACCGTTTCCTGCGCGATGCGGCGGCGCTTGTCGGGCTTGGGAATGAACCCCAATGTGCGCATGTTGTGCAGGCGGTCGGCGAGCTTCACCAGCAGCACGCGGATGTCGTTCGACATCGCGAGCATGAGCTTGCGAAAATTCTCCGCCTGCTTGGTGCGTTCGCTGAACAGTTCCAATTGGGAGAGTTTGGTGACGCCATCGACGAGGCTCGCGATCTCCTCGCCGAAATTCGTCTTGATGTCGTCGAGCGTAACGAGCGTGTCCTCGACCGTGTCATGCAGCAGCGCGGTGATGATGGTCGCGACGTCGAGCTTGAGGTCGGTCAGGATCGCCGCGACCTCGAGCGGATGGGCAAAG
>CAZCJI010000810.1:0-1094 GCA_964498625.1 uncultured Rhizobium sp. | reverse complement strand
TGGTTGCGCGGTTCCCTGTGCCTGCTTAAACGGAAGGCGAACCTTCCTCCGTCGCGCCATGACAACGCCTGACAAACCCGGCAAGAACAGCCTCACTTATAAAGACGCCGGCGTCGATATCGACTCGGGCGAGGAACTTGTGTCCCGGATCGGGCCTGCCGCGAAAGCGACGCGGCGTCCGGGCGCCGATGCCGATCTTGGTGGCTTCGGCGGGTTGTTCGACCTCAAAGCCGCTGGCTTCAAGGATCCCATACTCGTCGCCTCGACCGATGGCGTCGGCACCAAGCTCAAGATCGCCATTGAAACGCGGCTGTTTGAAGGCATCGGGCAGGACCTCGTCGCGATGTGCGTGAACGACATTGTCGTACAGGGTGCGGAACCTTTGTTCTTTCTGGATTATTACGCGACCGGAAAGCTCGATGTCGATGCGGCCGCGGTCGTGGTCGAAGGCATCGCGCGGGCTTGCAAGGAAAGCGGCTGTGCGCTGATCGGCGGCGAAACCGCAGAGATGCCAGGCCTCTATGCGAAGGGCGATTTCGATCTCGCGGGATTCACCGTCGGCGCGGTGGAGCGCGGCCACGTGCTTCCGCGCACGGTTGAGATGCGCGCGGGCGATGTCGTGATCGGCGTCGTCTCGTCGGGCGTGCATTCGAACGGCTACTCGCTGGTACGCAAGGTCGCGGCGCAAAGCGGCATTCCCTATTTCGGGCCGTCACCGTTCTCCGACCAGACACTTGGCGAGGCGCTGATGACGCCGACGAAACTCTACGTTAAGAGCGCGCTCGCCGCGATCCGCAGCGGTCATGTGCACGGCCTCGCGCATATCACCGGCGGCGGCATCACCGAAAATCTTCCGCGCTGTCTGCCCGACGGTCTCGATGCGGAGATCGATCTGGAAACCTGGACGCCGCCCGCCGTGTTCGGATGGCTTTCGCGCGAGGCGGGCATCGCGCCGCTCGAGATGCTGCGCACCTTCAACTGCGGCATCGGCCTCGTCGCGATCACCGACATGCGCTCGTCGGGCCATGTCATCGACGCGTTCCAGGAAAGCGGCGACAAGGCAATGCGCATCGGCACGCTGGTCAAGGGCGACG
>CAZCJI010000809.1:0-1097 GCA_964498625.1 uncultured Rhizobium sp. | reverse complement strand
TTCACCTGAAGCTGCCATTCGCCGTCGCGTTGGGACTTGAACGCGTCATCGAGCTCGGGCGTATCCAGCGCCGCCGGATCGAAGAACGCATGCGGGCCCAGGATGCCGCGCTCCGGCAATTTGTAGCTGCCGTTGGTGGCTTCGATTTGCAGCGTGATCGTCCGCGATTTCGGTTCCAATCGCCACATCGTGCCACGCGGGAGAAGAATGTAGTCGCCCTCGCGATAAGTCATGTGCCCGAAATCGCAGAACAGATCGCCTTCGCCCTCGTGGACGAAAAGCAATTCGTCGCCATCGGAATTGCGCGCCAGAGCCGACATCGGCTTATCTGTCGCCCAAATGCTGAGATCGAGGCTCGCATTTTTCATCAGCCGCATCGTGTCGAGCGGCGATGGAGTCCAAGCCACGGCCTTTACAGCATCGAATGCGCGAGGCCTAAGCGGGCCCTCGAAATCGCTCCAGCCTGTCGGCGGATTGCGGTGATAGATGTGCGTCGCGGGTCCGAAGAAACCGTCGCGCCCGATCTCGCGCTCGAACGTGCCGGCGGGAAGATCGGCATGCGCCTGCCGCGAGGCCTTGCCTTCGACACGCGGAAATTCGATCCAGGTTTTGCTGCTCATGGGTGCGCATCCTTCAGGACGCCGCGGCGAATCTGGTCGAGTTCGATGCTCTCGAACAGCGCCTTGAAGTTTCCTTCGCCGAAGCCCTGATTGCCCTTGCGCTGGATGATCTCGAAGAAGATCGGGCCGATGGCGTTCTTGGTGAAGATCTGCAGCAGCAGATTGTTTTCTTCGCCGTCCATCAGGATGCGGTCGCGCGTGAGGCGCGGCACATCCTCGCCATGGCCCTTGATGCGATTGTCGAGGCGTTCGTAATAGGTTTCCGGCGTGTCCTGGAATTCGATCCCGGTTTTGCGCAGCGACTCCACGGCGTCGTAGATGCGGTCGGTCGCGAGCGCGATGTGCTGGATGCCTTCGCCCTGGTACTCCACCAGATATTCGTGGATCTGCGACTTGTCGTCGGACGATTCGTTGATCGGGATGCGTATATTGCCGTCCGGGCTCGTCATCGCGCGCGACTTGAGACCGGTGAGTTTG
>CAZCJI010000808.1:0-1100 GCA_964498625.1 uncultured Rhizobium sp. | reverse complement strand
ACGGGCTTCGTTCATTCCGGCGCCCTCCTGTCCGAAGCCGACAAGGCGAAGCTACGGGAGTTGAACAAGCAGGATGCTTCGCTCTCGACCGACTTCCAGCAGAAGCTGATCGCGGCCTCGAAGGCTGCGGCTTTCGTCACCGCGAACAAAGCCGACCTTGCAGGGCTCAGCGATGAGGAAATCGCCGCAGCCGCCAAGGCCGCGGAAGACCGCAAGATGCCCGGCCAATATGTGATCCCGCAGCAGAACACGACCCAGCAGCCGGTTCTCGCGGAGCTGACGAACCGCGACGTGCGCGAGAAAATCTTCAACAATTCCTGGACACGTACGGAGAAGGGCGACGCCAACGATACACGCGCCATAATCGCGCAACTTGCGCAGATCCGCGCGCAGAAGGCGAAGCTCCTCGGCTATCCGAACTACGCCGCTTATGTTCTCTACGACCAAATGGCGAAGACGCCTGAGGCGGTGCAGAAATTCGTCGGCGATCTCGTGCCCGCAACGGCTGTGAAAGCTGCTGACGAGGCTTCGCAGATCCAGGCGATGATCGACAAATCCGGTAAGCACTTCGATCTCAAGCCATGGGATTGGGAGATGTATTCGGAGAAGGTCCGCAAGGACAAATACGATCTGGATCAGAGCGAGCTGAAACCTTATTTCGAGCTCAACAAGGTGCTGCAGGATGGTGTGTTCTATGCCGCCAACCAGCTCTACGGCGTCACCTTCAAGGAGCGTCACGACATTCCGGTGTATCAGGCGGATGTGCGCGTGTTCGACGTCTTCGACAAGGACGGCTCGCAGCTGGGCATGATCTATTTCGATTACTTCAAGCGCGACAACAAGGCGGGCGGCGCCTGGATGAGCAACTGGGTGAACCAGTCCCATCTGCTGGGCACCAAGCCGGTCGTCTATAACGTGGCGAACTTCACCAAGCCCGCGCCCGGCCAGCCCGCGCTCATCAGCTTCGATGATGTCACCACCATGTTCCACGAGTTTGGTCACGCGTTGCACGGCCTGTTCGCGAACGGCAACTATCCGTCGCTATCGGGCGCCAACACGGCGCGCGACTGGGTCGAATTCCCGTCGCAATTCAACGAACA
>CAZCJI010000807.1:0-1102 GCA_964498625.1 uncultured Rhizobium sp. | reverse complement strand
TACGCAGAACACCGCCGTTCTCAACAGTCAGCTGATGCAGGAGGCCGCGAGCTTCATCGGGAAGGCCGTCACCTTCACAAACGCTGATGGGACGACGGGGGGTGGCGTCGTCAGCAGCGCATCGCCGGGCGACAGTGGCGCGTTCGTGCGAGTGGGCGCGGTGCAGATTCCGCTCAGCTCCGTCAGTTCGGTGTTCGACCCGAACATCGTTAGCAGCGTCAACGCCGCGACCAACAGCGGCGGCACGCCCTCGCCAACGGTGGCGACGCCCTAGACGCCAACTGCCCGCCAATACTTCGATCTCACCCCTAGCCCGCTCGCCCCATCAGAAACGAGGAACTTCATGCTCCGCTCGCTGTTCTCGGGAGTCTCTGGACTACGCGCGCATCAAACGATGCTCGATGTCGTAGGCAACAACATCGCGAACGTCAATACCGTTGGCTTCAAAGCGTCGCAAGTCGAGTTTCAGGACACCCTCAGCCAAGTACTCAAGGCTGCCGGCGCACCGCAAGGAACTCAGGGCGGTACCAACCCGGCACAGGTCGGTCTTGGTGTGCAGGTTGCCGCCGTGAACACGACGTTCACCCAAGGGCCGGCGGAGACTACGGGCGTCGACACCGATCTGATGATCCAGGGCGACGGATTCTTCATCGTCCACGACGGAGGGCAGCAGGTCTACACCCGCGACGGCGCGTTCAAATTTGACGCTCAGGGCAACCTGACTACCGCAAACGGAGCCCCAGTCCAGGGCTGGACGGCGACCGCGGGTGTGACCAACACCAAGGCCGCAGTCGGCGGTATCCGGCTTCCGATCGGGATCTCGATGCAGCCGACTGCTACGACTTCAGCAACGCTCGCCGGCAACCTGCCTGCCGACGGCACCGGCTCACCAAGCAGCGACGTCAAGGTGTACGACGCGAAGGGGCAGCTTGCTGACATCTCGCTCACCTACGCGTTCACGCCGGCAGTCGCGCCCGCGACTGGCGGCACGTGGGGACTCAGCTACACCGACCCGTCGGTGATTCCCGCGCCTGCGGTGGCGCCGACCATCGCGATCGCCTTTGATGCGGTGACCGGAAAGTTCAGTGGCACGAACCCGGCG
>CAZCJI010000806.1:0-1103 GCA_964498625.1 uncultured Rhizobium sp. | reverse complement strand
AAGCACCTCGATGCCGTCGACGAGGATTACGACGCGCTCGGCCGCAAGCTGGCGCGCCGCGGCGTCGACATCGACGCGGTGAAGACGCGCGTGAAGGAATTCTCCGTCGCGATCCCGAGCTGGGGCGTCGGCGTCGGCGGCACGCGTTTCGCGAAGTTTCCCATTCCGGGCGAGCCGACCAATGTCCACGAAAAGCTCGCCGACTGCGCGGTGATCAACCAGCTCAGCCGCATGACCCCGCGTGTCTCGATGCATTTTCCCTGGGACAAGGTCGACGATCCGGTGGGCCTGCGCGAAGAGGCGCAGGAGATCGGCCTCGGCTTCGACGCGGTGAACTCCAACACCTTCGAGGACCAGCCCGGCCAGGCGTTGAGCTACAAGAGCGGCAGCCTCACCGCGAACGAGGCGCTGGTGCGCGAGCAAGCGATCCGCCACAACATCGACTGCATCAAGATCGGCGAAAAGCTCGGGTCGAAGGCGATCACGGTATGGATCGGCGACGGCACGAACTTCCCGGGCCAGCAGAGTTTGCGCGCTTCCCTCGACCGCTACCTCGAGAGTGCGCATGCGATCTACGGCGCGCTGCCGTCCGATTGGCGTATGCTGATCGAGCACAAGCTCTATGAGCCGGCCTTTTATTCGACCGTCATCTCCGACTGGGGCACCAGCATCCTCGTCGCCAAGGAATTGGGTCCGAAGGCGCAATGCCTTGTCGACCTCGGCCACCACGCGCCGAACGTCAACATCGAGCAGATCGTGGCCCGCCTCAGCCGCTTCGGAAAGCTCGGCGGCTTCCACTTCAACGACAGCAAATATGGCGACGACGATCTCGACTCGGGCTCGATCAATCCGCACCAACTTTTCCTGGTGTTCAATGAGCTGGCGGAAGCCGAAAACTCGGCGCCCGACGATTTCAACCCCGCCTACATGATCGACCAGTCGCACAATGTGACCGATCCCATCGAAAGTCTGCTGTCCAGCGCCGAGGCGATCGGCGGTGCCTTCACCCGCGCCCAAGTGGTCGACCGTGATGCGCTCGCTGCCTATCAAAGGGGCAATGACGTGATGGAGGCCTTCCGCACGCTGCGCCAGGGCTACAACAC
>CAZCJI010000805.1:0-1103 GCA_964498625.1 uncultured Rhizobium sp. | reverse complement strand
TCACGATCCGCACGCCCTATGGCGGCGGCATCTTCGGCGGCCAGACGCACAGCCAAAGCCCCGAAGCCTTGTTCGCCCATGTCGCGGGCATCAAGACCGTCATCCCTTCGACGCCGTATGATGCGAAAGGTTTGCTGATCGCGGCCATCGAAGACGACGATCCGGTGATCTTCCTGGAACCCAAGCGTATCTATAACGGCCCGTTCAGCGGCCATCACGACAAGCCGGTTCAGGCGTGGTCGAAGTTCAAGGAAGCCGAAGTCCCCGAGGGCCATTACACCGTACCGCTCGGCAAGGCGGCGGTGGTGCGCGAAGGCAGCGCGGTCACGATCATCGCCTATGGCACCATGGTGCATGTGGCAAAGGCGGCAGCGGAGGAAAGCGGCGTCGATGCCGAAGTGGTCGACATCCGCACCATCGTGCCGCTCGACATCGATACGATTGCAGAGTCGGTGAAGAAAACCGGGCGCTGCGTGATCCTGCACGAAGCCACGCGCACGTCGGGCTTCGGCGCGGAGATCGCGGCGCAGGTGCAGGAGACCTGCTTCTATCACCTCGAAGCGCCGATCGAGCGCGTGACCGGCTGGGACACGCCCTATCCGCATGCCTTCGAATGGCAGTATTTTCCGGGGCCCGCGCGCGTCATCGATGCGCTGCGCCGCGTGACGGAGGCCTGAGAGCAATGGGACTTTACGTTTTCAAACTTCCCGATGTCGGCGAAGGCACGGCCGAGGCGGAAATCGTCGCCTGGCATGTGAAGGCCGGCGACACGATCACCGAAGACCAGAACCTCGTCGATGTGATGACCGACAAGGCGACGGTGGAAATGACCTCGCCCGTCTCCGGCAAGGTGCTGAAGGTTCACGGCGAACCCGGCGAGATGGCAGCGGTTGGTTCGCCCCTGGTCGAGCTCGAAGTCGAAGGCGCGGGCAACGCGAAAGCCGGCGACGCGCCGAAGCCTGCTCCAAAAGCGGAAGAAAAAAGAGAACCTTCCCTCTCCCCCACCGGGGGAGAGGGTCGGGGTGAGGGGGGGCAGCCTGCGCAGGTGGTGAGGCCCCCTCACCCCTTCCACAGCGGTGACGACTGTGAAGTCTGCCGCCGTG
>CAZCJI010000804.1:0-1105 GCA_964498625.1 uncultured Rhizobium sp. | reverse complement strand
CGGGCAGCTTGGGAAACCCAGCTCTTGAACTTAAAAAGTGTTTTGACGGGAATGAGATTTTCACTGAATCACCTCACGGCCGACGGCCAGATTGACCTGGCTGGCCGCTGACAAATACGAGCCAACGAGATTTACGTACGCCAGTTGCACGGTGCGGTACTCACCTTGTGCGCTGAGAAAGTCGAGCAAGGAAGCCCCGCCATGCTGATAGGAAAAAGCGATCGTGTCCCGCACGCGAACCGCCTGCTCCAGATACTTTTGTTTGTAGGGGCGAAGCAACGCGAGGTTGCTGCTCAAGGCCGCATAGGCGGAATCTACGTCGCTGAAGACCTGTGCCTGCGCCGCCGCGACCAACCGCTGGTTGCGCTCGATGTCGAGCTGGGTGCGCAGCTTCTCTCCCTGGTTGCGATCAAAGACGCGCAACGGGAAAGTGACTCCGAAGCCGATGTAGTGATCGATCGGCGGATTGAGCCCTCCATCAAAGGTAAAGGACGGATCCGTGGAGCCGTTCGCAATCGCAAGCTTGTGGTCGGCCTTCGCCTTATCGACCGACTCGGTCGCTGCCTTCAGATCAGGACGGGTATCGACTGCGGACTGGCGGAGGTCGGCAAGAGGCTGAACCTGGTCGGCGAAGTCATACGTACCCGTGATTTCGAACTGTTCGATCGGCGTGCGATCGTTGAGAAGTGCAAGCATTTCAATCTTGGCGGTGCGCAGGCTGACTTCGGCGGCCTGCAAGTCCGACTCATACTGAACGCGCTGCAATTCGAGCCGGTCGAGATCCACCTGCGCGATGTCCCCCGCGTGAAACCGTTCGCGGCTCACTTCCAACACCTTGTCGTAGTACGCGAGGTTCTCGCGGGTCACATCGAGAACGGCCTTCGCCTGTAGCGTCTGAATGAATGCCCCGCGCAGGGTGAACAGCAGCGTGCGCTCGAGATCGGCCTGCGCTGAGGTCGCAACCGCAGTGGAGTCCTTGGCGCTTTCGAGGCGAAGTTCCCGTTTGTGCCAGCGCTCGTGCAGGTAGCTGAGAGTGGTTGTCGCCAGGACGGGCGAGAACGGCTGGAACGGATGGGACGAAAACAGGTTCACCTGATCCAGCAGC
>CAZCJI010000803.1:0-1106 GCA_964498625.1 uncultured Rhizobium sp. | reverse complement strand
AACGCAATGCGATCGACGTTGTGATGCTCGATCTGGGCTTACCTGACATCGACGGCCTGGAAGTCCTTCGCCGCATGCGCGCGGCCGGTTCGACTGTGCCGGTGATCGTTCTTTCCAGCCGGGGCGACGAAACCGGAAAGGTCGCCGCGCTCGACAGTGGCGCCGACGATTACGTCACCAAGCCTTTCGGCATGGAAGAATTGCTCGCCCGCATCCGCGCCGCAGTGCGCCATCGCTTACAACAGGAAGGCGAAAAGCCTTTGTTCAAGAGCGGCGATCTGACAGTCGATCTCGTGCGGCGTTTGGTGACGGTTCGCGGCGAACCGGTGAAATTAACACCACGCGAATACGATCTTTTGCGGACGCTCGTCGCACATGCCGGTAAAGTGCTGACGCACAAATTCCTGCTGCATGAAGTCTGGGGCGGTGAGACGGACATCCAATACTTGCGGATTTACATCCGCACTCTGCGTCAGAAGATTGAAACGGATTCGGGACAGCCTGCGTTGATTCAGACCGAGCAAGGTGTCGGCTATCGCTTTCGGGCTGCCGAACAATGATAGTCGGTCGGGGACACTGATCGACCCCACTTTGGAATGACTGCGTCACCCAGGAAGGTGACAGAAAGAGTCACGCGCTCTCCATAATTTGTTCGACGATCACTTGTGGTTTGAGGCGGCGCACATCGTCAGGGTCGCGCTCGATGCGCCGCTCGTGGTCGGCGTCGCGGTCTCGACAACGTACTTCATCGTCGGCTATCTGTTGATCGAGCGGTTCTTTCCCGGCACGGTGGGTTGATGCACGTCCACATCCTCGGCATCTGCGGCACGTTCATGGGCGGCATCGCGGCGATCGCGCGCGAGGCCGGGCACGTGGTCACCGGGTCCGACAAGAACGTCTACCCGCCGATGAGCACGCAGCTCGAGACGCTCGGTATCCGGCTCACCGAAGGCTGGGACCCGGCCCAACTCGAGCCGCGGCCGGACGTCGTGATCGTCGGCAATGCGCTGTCGCGCGGCAACCCCGTGGTCGAGGCGCTGCTCAACCGCGGCCTGCCCTACACCTCGGGCCCGGAGTGGCTCGCCAGCCACGTGCTGCAGGGCCGC
>CAZCJI010000802.1:0-1106 GCA_964498625.1 uncultured Rhizobium sp. | reverse complement strand
CAGCTGCCCGTCTGCGACGAAGGGGCGCTGGCCGTCCGCGTGGCAACAGCCGCTGCCCGCCTCGACTGGCCGCAGGACAAGCTTCGCATCCAGGTGCTCGACGACGGACACACGGCCGATCATGAGCTGCTCGCCAATACGATCCGCGACGCCGTGCCGGAAGGCACGCCGATCGACATTCTGCATCGTGGCGAACGCACGGGATTCAAAGCCGGCAATCTCGCCTTTGGCCTACAGCACAGCGACGCGCCCTACGTCGCGATCTTCGATGCGGATTTCGTGCCGCCGACCGATTTTCTCCGCCGCACAATTCCGCCGCTGATGGGCGATCCCGGCCTTGCGTTCATGCAGGCACGTTGGGGCCACGCCAACCGCGGCAAGAACTGGCTGACGCGTGTGCAAGGCGTTCTGCTCGACGCGCATTTCGCCGTCGAACAGGAAGGGCGTATTCGCGCAGAGCTTCCGATCTCCTTCAACGGCACCGCCGGCGTTTGGCGCCGCGCGGCGATCGACAATGGCGGCGGCTGGACCGGCGACACACTGACCGAAGACCTCGACCTTTCGATGCGCTGCGCACTCAAAGGCTGGCGGGCGGGACTGTTGCCCGATTTGGAAGTGCCGGGCGAACTGCCTGAAACCGCTGCCGGCTGGCGCGCGCAGCAGGCGCGCTGGAACAAGGGCCACGCGCAATGCGCTCGCAAGCTCCTTCCGCAAATCTGGGCGAGCGACTTCCCAATGTGGAAGAAGCTGATCGTGAGTTTCCAGATCTGTCAGTTCGCATTCTTCGCGCTGGCGCTCGCGAGCGCGGTGATCAGCATCACGCTGATGGCAATGGGCGTCGTCTATATCCAGAGCATCGCGATGCTGGGCCTTTCTGTTTCGGCCCTCGGTCTCATCTGCAGCCTCGGTTACCTCTATCTCGGGCAGGTCATTCTGGGCCGCGAAAATGCGCCCTATCTCGCACGCACGCTCGTCCTTGGAATTGTATTTCCCAGCGGCCTCATCCTCTCCAACGCGCGTGCGACCTTCGAAGCGTTCTTCGGCGGCAAGATCGATTTCACCCGCACCTTGCGCGCCGGGGAACGTTACGTCGGCGGCTGGCGTGG
>CAZCJI010000801.1:0-1110 GCA_964498625.1 uncultured Rhizobium sp. | reverse complement strand
GATTGGCGGAACTTACCCGGTAAACTATTCGTTCACGCTCCTTAGCTACCCGCATGACGCCAACATTACCCAGACTCATATCTTCCTCATACCGACGAACAGTGCCACTCCTAGCAACACCATGTATAACAATGAATATATTGATTATCAGGCGAGCAACGGAATGTGGTTGGTTCTCGCCCCGCTCGGTAACGGTGTAACCGCTACTGTCCAGTGGAAGACCAACTATCCGAATCACCCGACGACACAGATTGAAGTTTCTGTCGATGAGTCGTCCTCGTTTCCGGTGTTTCTGCGGATTCCTGCGTGGGCAGGGCCGGGAACTGCGGTGGCGGTGGAAGCCACTGGGAACTGGTATTGGATCACCGATGAGATTGAGCAGGCGGGTTTGGTGCCGCGGCTGGTGCATCCGCGCAAAGCGAAGCTGATGATGGGTCAGATCAACAAGACCGACAAGCTGGATGCGCAAGGACTGAACCGTTTGCAGCAGAACGACACGCTGCCCACGGTGTGGATTCCGCCGGGGCCGCTGCGCGATCTACGGGAGTTGACGCGTACGCGGCTGGTGCTGGTGGCGCAGCGCACGCGGTTAAAGAACCGGTTGAGTGCGACGCTGGCTAAATGGGGAGCGCCCGCGAGTGAGTACAGCGATCCGTACGGGAAGAAAGGACGCCAGGAGTTGGCCGGGCAGTTGCGGCAGTTGCCGGAGCAGACGCGTTGGGTGAGCGAGCAGTTGCTGGCGCAGCTGGATTTTGTGAGCGGCCAGATACAGGAGCTGGAGCGGCGGCTGGAAAAGATAGTGGAAGTGAGTGAACCGATGCAATGGTTGATGACCATGCCGGGAGTGGGCGTGATTCTGGCGGCCACGATCGCGTTGGAGGTCGGAGAGGTGCAGAGATTTCCCGACGCGATGCACTTGGCCAGCTATGCGGGGACGACGCCACGGGTGCATGCCAGCGGCGGGAAAGTTCGCTACGGTCCGCTGCGCGCGTACGTGAACCGGTATTTGAAGTGGGCGTTTGCGGAGGCGGGCAATTCGGTGGCGGTGAATCACACGCGGCATCCGCAGCGACACGTCGCCAGCCATGATGCAGGAACGCAGAGAGGAGG
>CAZCJI010000800.1:0-1112 GCA_964498625.1 uncultured Rhizobium sp. | reverse complement strand
TAAACGTCGAGGCGCGAGTCACCATTGATCTCGCTGATCGTCGCGCACATTTTTTTGCCATCCGCGGAAATATCGAGATCGGAGACATCTGTGCCATAGGGGAACGTAATGATCCGGTCCCAGCCGCTGAAATCGGACTTCACACGCACAAGCGAATCCAGGCCGTTTTCGTGCCGGATGCCCCACACCGAACCGTCCTGGTTGTCGAAGGCCAGATCGCCAATGCGCGCGTCTTTAAGAAGCGTATGCGTTTCGCCGGTCGCAACATCGAGCTCGACGATATCGCGCCAGACGTAATTGTCGGTCGTGTAATACGCCTTATTGGTCACCGGATCGTAGGCGAGCGACGTCACCAGATAGAGCTACGGGCCCTTGATCTTCTTCAGAATCTTCGTGCTGCCGTCTTTGAGCGAAATCTCGGCAAGACCCGCGATCAACCCCGGCGGGCGGATGGCTGTGAGCAGACTGTCATCGTGGGGGTTGTAAAAAGTACGAGCGACAGAGCCAAGCGCCTTGGGCGTCAATCGCGTTACCGGTGTCACCGGATATTTCTGAACCGCTTCTAGATTCTTCTTCTGGAATTCGTGTTCGAAGGTGACCCAGTCGGCCCAGGCGGTTTCCAGGGGCAATCCGTAAACATGTTCGAACTGGCTCGCGTAGTAGGCCTTGCTATCCTTGCCGCGCTTGAGCCACTCGATCAGCTTCTCGGGACCGTAGGTGAGCGCAAGATAGGAATCGAAGCGCGTGCCATAGAGATAGTCGTTAACACCGACCTGAAAATCGACGGCGTTTCCTTCCGATTCCAGGCCGATGGGATCGAAGAAACGGGCGTTGTCGCGCACCATCGCGCGGAAGACCATTTCGTCGTAGCCGCCCTGTGCGCGGCCCAGGCCGCCGCCCATCCATGTTTCCATGAACACTGCGCTGCCTTCCAGATACCAGCGCGGCACGTCGGTCCGCGGCTGCTCGAGATAGCTGTAAAGGATGGTTTCCGGGTGATCGGTGACGGGGCGAAGCTTGCCGTGGAATAGGTCGCGCCACCATGCATCCTGGTCGTTCCAGACATCGAGCGTGGCGACATGCACCAGCTCGTGGTTCATCAAGGTGAAGAA
>CAZCJI010000799.1:0-1114 GCA_964498625.1 uncultured Rhizobium sp. | reverse complement strand
CAGCGCGCGGAAGGCGGGCAGCGCGGGATCGTGGTCTTCGTCATAGGAGCTGGCCAGCTTGGCGCCGCCATCGGGCGCCATCAGCGTGGTGTTCTCGGGCGTGGCGATGAATTGCGCGCCCTTGGCATGGGCTTCGCGGATGAAGTCGGAGGTGACGCGGATATTCTCCGCGACATCGTCGGAGGAACGGAGCTGGACGCAGGCGGCTTTGAACGTGCTCATGCGCGCAATGATAGCGCGGAAGCTATCCGGCCAGAAGCGGGTCGAGCTTGCCCTGGCTCTCGAGCGCGTAGAGATCGTCGCAGCCGCCGACATGGGTCTCGCCGATGAAGATCTGCGGCACGGTGCGGCGGCCTTCGCTTTTGGATTCCATCTCGGCGCGGGCATCGGCGTCCATGAAGACGTCGACCTCTTCGAACGGCGCGCCCTTCTTCTTCAGGAGCGCCTTGGCGCGCGAGCAATAGGGGCAGATGGGGGTGGTGTAGATCTTGATCTTGGACATGGCGAGAGACTCAGAAGCACCCTTCCGTGACAGTCATATAATATCGCCCACCGTGGGACGGACAACGCGGGCCAGCGCCAAAACCAGGACTTTCGCAGCCCCTGCGCGCTTTAGCGCCCGCGCGCAGGCATCGACGGTCGCGCCTGTGGTTAACACGTCGTCGACCAGAAGAATGTTGCGCCCCGCGATGGCCGATTTAAGGCGGACCTGGAAGGCGCCCTGCATGTTGCGGCGGCGCGCCTTGGCGGAGCGCATGGCGCCCTGGCTGGGGGTGGCGCGGCTGCGGCGGAGCGCCAGGACGTCGCAGGGCTTGGCGCTGAGCCGCGCCAGGCCGCGGGCCAGCTCGGCCGACTGGTTGTAGCGGCGGCTCCACAGCCGCGAGGGATGCAATGGAACCGGAACGATGAGGTCGGCTTCGTCCAGCAGCGCGCGGCCGCCGCGGTCGAGCCAGCGGACGAAGGCCGGTGAGAGGTCGAGCCGGTCGCCATGCTTGAGGGCCAGGATCGGGCCGCGGCTGGATTCGTCGTAGCGCATCACGGCGCGGGCCTTGTCATAGGCCGGCGGATGGGCGTGGCAGGCGGCGCAGAGCGTGCCCTCGCCCGGATCGAACTC
>CAZCJI010000798.1:0-1114 GCA_964498625.1 uncultured Rhizobium sp. | reverse complement strand
ACCGAGCGTCTTAGCGAGGAACGGCTGTATGTACTCGCGAAGAATTGGAACGAGTACTAAAATTGCCCAAAGCCCGTAGACCACACTGGGAATCGCAGCCAACAATTCCGTGGTAAACGAGAGAAGCCCCCGCAGTTTGACGGGACACATCTCTGTGATGAAGACGGCGACGCCCACCGAAAGGGGCACTGCAATCACAAGCGAGAGGAGCGAAGAGACGAGCGTTCCATAGATGAACGGCAGCGCCCCGTATTGATCCTCGACAGGGTTCCACTCTGATTGTCCGAAGAACTTCCAACCAAACGCGTGCCAGGAGAGTCCGGATCCGACAATCAACTGGTACACAATCAAGCCAAGGAGTCCCACCACAGCCAGGCCACACATCCACATGGCTCCGCCAAAGACGGCGTCGGGGATTCCACTTACCTTCCCTTGCAACAGCGGCGCCGTGCTGGATTGAATTTTCAGGGCGGCCTTTGTCCTTTGCTCCGGATCGGGAGCGTTGAAACGCGGCCGGGGCAAGGCTTGATTGGACATTCGCCTTTGAGGCTAGCAGAGGGTTGTTACAAATCGATTAAAAAGCAAAGTTTCCCGAATTGCAGGGCGGCATGGCTGTTCTAGCCGCAAAACTGAGGAAGTCTGGTGCGCAGAGGTTGCGTCGCAGACCCCGGTTGTGAGAAGACTGAATGTCATCTCATGCCCACTTTTGCCGCCATCGATATTGGATCGAACTCCGTTCGGCTGAAAATATCCCGCTTGCAAGGCGGCCGACTGAAAGAAATACATGAGGATCGTGAGGTCACCCGCCTGGGCGAGGGCGTCTTTGGCGGCGGGCTCCTCACTCCCGAGGCCATGTCAAACACGGTGCGAGTGCTTCGCCGCTTCCATCGTGCCATGCAGGAATGTGGTACCGATTCCGTGAAGGTTGTGGCAACCGCAGCCTTGCGAGATGCACGCAACTCGCGAGCATTCTTGGAATGGGTGCGCTCGACTACCGGCTGGACCATTGAAATTATCTCTGGACTCGAAGAGGCACGCCTGATTCACCTCGGCATCGTTTCCGCCGGCCGGTTGGGCGCGAGCAGCGTCCTACTCGTCGATCTGGGCGGCGGCA
>CAZCJI010000797.1:0-1114 GCA_964498625.1 uncultured Rhizobium sp. | reverse complement strand
CAAATCCACTTTTTCGCCATTGGGACCGACGACGAAGACCTCGCGGCTGACGAGCGTGTCGTGTCCCTCCCAGGTGGGGATTTCGCGCGGGCCAGACGGCGGCGCCGGTGGCGTCTCCGGACCTTTCCCCTCGTGCCCCGGCTCTCCCCCAGCTGGCGGATGGTCCTTTGGCTGGGCAGGAGTTTCCGTCCGCTCACGCGGAACAGTGAGAGGGACGGTGTAGTCATACTTCTCCTCGAAGTATTCTGCGACCCCGCAGAAATCGAGCAGAAAGAAGTTTTTCTTTTCGTATTCGGTGTGGCCAATCTTGAAGGTATAGCGGCGCGTGCCACGGCCTTTGATCTGGATATATTCCGTGGGGGAGAAAATGGGCCGCATCAGGGCAATGTTGAGAAGGTCGCGGCAATTGTATCCGGTCGAAAGCATGTCAACCGACACCGCGATCTTTTCCGGACGCTTCCCGTCCCGGAACTCCTTTGCGATGGCCGAGGCATCCTTGATCCGGGATGTGATTGTGATCGCACTTCCCGGCTGAATCTCATTGAAGATTTTGGTGAGATTGGTTGCGTGCGTTTGATTGACGGCAAAGACAATGGATTTTCCCAACGCGCCGGACGGATCGGCTTGCGCTTCCTTGAGGAAAGCCTCGCACATGAGCCGGTTTCGCGCGGGAGTGAAGATTTTCCGCTCCAAGTCCCGAATCTTGAAACTTTCTTCCTGCTCATCGACGACCACCGACCAGCCCTTGTCGGCAAGGGCTTGTGTCGTGATGTCGGAGCGAAGATCGAAGATTTTCGGGAGACAGAGAAACGGACCCTCGGGGTCTTTGACGGCGTCGATGATATCGTAGCGATAGGTCGGAGAGCCAGGCTCGCATCCGAAATAGTGATAGGTGTCGCGCAACTGGCGCGCTTCCAGTGCCTTAGGATTCTCGCTGGCAAGTGCCTGGACGTTTACGTTGCGTAGGTACGCCTTGGGTGTTGCCGTCAACCCAACCCGCGTCGCTTGAAAGAACTGCACGACTTCGCGGGCATCCCCGTAAATGGACCGGTGAGCCTCGTCATTGATGACCAGATCGAAATAGAAGGGTGTGAACTCCTCTCGGTAGCGGCGA
>CAZCJI010000796.1:0-1117 GCA_964498625.1 uncultured Rhizobium sp. | reverse complement strand
CCGTCGCGGACGGCGCGGGCGCGTTGGCGGGCGCGAAATAGCGCGCCAGCATGGGATAGGTCCCCGCGGCGCGGAATTAGGTGCTGCCGTTCAGGGCGACGAGCGAATGCGCCGCCAGCCGGCCTTCGCCGACGAAGGTCTGGAGCTGCTGCTCAGAATAGGGGCCATAGGCCTGGCCCGCGACATTGATGGTCCAACTATCGGTCATGCGAACTTTCCGTTGCTGCCGAAAAGTTACGTTGAAATGGTTACGCAAGCCTTGCCGCCATGGTGCGGCCACGGGACACTTGGCCCGGAAAACCCAGGAAAATACGCCATGGCCGATTACGAATTCTGCAAGGTCGAGCGGGAAGGCCGCCTCACCATCGTCACCCTGAACCGGCCGGAGGTGATGAACGCGCTCCACGCCCCGGCCCATGCCGAGCTGGGCCAGGTGTTCGACGACTTCGCCGCCGACCCGGAGCAATGGGTGGCGATCGTCACGGGCGCGGGCGAGCGGGCCTTCTCCGCCGGCAACGACCTGAAGGTCACCGCGGCGGGCGGCGGCAGTGCGCGGCTGCTGCCGGCGAATTCCGCCGGCTTCGGCGGGCTGGTCTCGCGCTTCGACCTGGACAAGCCGCTGATCGCGGCGGTGAACGGCATCGCGATGGGCGGCGGCTTCGAGATCGCGCTCGCCTGCGACATCATCCTGGCGTCCGAGACGGCGGTGTTCGCGCTGCCCGAGCCGCGCGTGGGTCTGGCGGCACTGGCCGGCGGGCTGCATCGCCTGCCACGCGAGATCGGGACCAAGCGGGCGCTCGGCATGATCCTGACCGGCCGGCGCGTCGGCGCGGCAGAAGGCAAGGAACTCGGCTTCGTCAACGAGGTGGTGGCGCCGGCGCAGCTGATGACGCGGGCCAAGGAGTTGGCCGAGCAGATCATGGCGCTGTCGCCGATGTCTGTGCGCGCCTCCAAGCAGGCGGTCTATCGCGGCCTGACCGAGGCCTCGGTCGCCGACGCGCTCAAGAACCAGAACACCTATCCCGCGGTCGCCGCGATGTATCGCAGCGAAGACCTGCGCGAAGGCCCCAAGGCGTTCGCCGAGAAGCGTCCGCCGCAATGGAAGGGAAAATGAGCA
>CAZCJI010000795.1:0-1118 GCA_964498625.1 uncultured Rhizobium sp. | reverse complement strand
GGCGGGAAAAAAGCTTGATCGGGAGGGAAGCGTTTTTAGTGGCTATCGAGCGACGATACAGGAAGAACTGGGTGACACACTTTGGTATTTCACTCGGCTGTGCGAACGGCTCAACTTAGAGATTGACGCTGTATTTTCAGCAGCGGCTAAGGATGGGCGCGAGAGTGGTTACGCCCATACGACTCGTCCCCCACATGCGGCGCTCCTCGCTCTCGGAGGCGCACTCTCCGATGTTTTGACAGTCCGACGGAGGCGAGCCGATAACTTTCCGCTGCTTTGCGCGTTTGCTAGTCAGTATCTGAGGGTCGTCCGAGCTTCCCGGCTAAGCTTGGAGAAAATTGCCGAGCAAAATACGAAGAAAACAACGGGACGCTTTTTGAACGCTAATTTCAACGAACTGCCGAGGTTCGATGACCGCTTTCCGACGGAAGAACAGCTCCCCAGGAAGTTTAAGGTCGTCATCACACAGCGCGAGAGTGGCCAAAGCTATCTGCAGTATAACGGGGTCTTCGTAGGTGATCCTCTCACCGACAATATTGGTGATCAGGATGGGTACCGCTTTCATGATGTTTTCCACTTTGCTTATGCTGCAGTGTTGAATTGGTCGCCTGTATTTAGAGCGCTTCTCAAACAGAAGCGGAAAAGCAACAAGAAATATGACCAAGAGCAGGACGGTGGCCGCGCCGTCGTTGTGGAGGAAGGTCTAACGGCGTGGATATTCTCTAGAGCAAAGAAATTGGAGTTTTTCGCGGATCAGCGCTCGCTGAGCTTCGATATGCTCAAGACCATCGAGGAGTTTGTACAGGGTTATGAGGTCGAGGCCTGCCCGCTCAGTCTCTGGGAGCGCGCCATCCTCCAAGGATATCAAGTTTTTCGAAAAGTCCACAAGAACAACGGCGGGATTGTATACGGAGACTTGAAGACTCGGTCGATAAGATACAGGCCACTCAGGCTGCGCGACAAATGACTCCTGCCACATTCATAAGACAGCTACGCGCTGTTTCTCTCGAGAATGTCTTCAATCCCTATTCGGACCGATGCTCGGTCTGCGACCTAAGGGACGCACCCGCAATTCGCGCTAAATCCCTGCGTTCAATTCTTGAAGCAGCCACTGAAGG
>CAZCJI010000794.1:0-1120 GCA_964498625.1 uncultured Rhizobium sp. | reverse complement strand
TCACCTCGCCCGAGGCGCTGGTCCAGTTCTCGGCCCAGGTCCTGACAAATCAGAGCGCGCAGCTCACGCCGGGGCCGAATTTCGGCGCGTTTCAGACCGCGCAGATCCAGGCCGGGCCTTATCACGGCTATGCGCTTTATTATCGCTTCTATCTTGCGCCCGATCCGGGCGGCTATGGCCTCATCATGCGCATCGCGCTGGCGCAGGGCGACCGCAAGGCGGTCGGGATCGCAGGCGGCGTGGCGGCGGCCACACGCTGCCAGGCTATCGTCATCCCGCAGCCGATTGGAAACGACACGGATCGCGGCGCGGCGCATGGCGCGGGCGCGTCCAAGTCGTGCGAGGACCAGGGCAATTGCGACGACGGCGACCTGGCCGGCACCTACAATGCGCAGCTCGGCACCGGCTGGGTGCACGACTCGCTTGGCCGCAACTACAATGTCGATGTGACGACCGACTATGACGACAACGGCCCCGACGGCCCCGGCTATTACGCGATGGTCGACGGGACGCGGGAAAAGCTCCAGGGCGGACTGGAATAGGCGTTCAGCGGCTTTTGCGCATCGCTGCCGCGACGGCGGCGCTCGCAGCGTCGCCTCGCCCTTTGAGACCGCACACGGCGCCTTCGAAGTCTTCGGGCTTCACGTTCTGCGAGAGATTGAATTTACATTCCAGCGTTTCGAAGCGCAGCGAGAACCCGATGATGGCTTTCAGCAGCACTGCCATCCGCTCCGCCGGCACCTTGTCGATGGTCCAGGGCTTTTTCGGCGCGAGATGGCTCTCCTCCGCTGCGGACAGATCGACCAGGAGCGTCGTCAGCGCTTCGCCGTCGAGGCGCTCAGCGATCCCCTCACCTTCCACCGCGCTGTAATTCCATGTCGGCACCATCGTTTTGGTCGCGTACCAGTCCGGCGAAATATAGGCATGCGCCCCCAGGAAGGAGAGCTTGAGCCGCGCACCGTCGGCCGCCTGGGCCACCGGATTGTTCGCTGCGAGGTGGAAGCGCACGCCCTCGCCGTCCAGCACGACAGGCGCATAGGCGATCTCCACCCGCTCATCGCGAGCCAGGGCGATGGTCGCGAAGGGATGGGCACGGATAAAGGCGATGAGCGCCGGCGGG
>CAZCJI010000793.1:0-1120 GCA_964498625.1 uncultured Rhizobium sp. | reverse complement strand
GCCACCGGCCGCGGCGAGGACATGGAGATCACGACCTATCTGGAGAAGGCGTTCGCGAGCGAGCTCTCCGGCAATGTGGTCGATCTGTGCCCGGTTGGCGCGCTGACCTCGAAGCCGTATGCGTTCAACGCGCGGCCATGGGAATTGCGCAAGACAGAGTCCATCGACGTGATGGACGCGCAGGGCTGCAATATTCTGGTCGATGCGCGCGGCACGGCCGTGCTGCGCGTGCTGCCGCGCCTCAACGAAGAGATCAACGAGGAATGGATTTCGGACAAGGCGCGCCATGCCTGTGACGGGTTGATGCGCCAGCGTCTGGACCGTCCCTATGTCCGCAAGAACGGCAAGCTTCAGCCCGTGTCGTGGAACGAAGCGTTCTCGACCATCGCCGCGCGTGTGGCCGAGACGAAGCCGGAGCGTATGGCGGCCATCGTCGGCGATCTCGCCGCCGGCGAAGAGATCAAGGCGCTCAAGGACCTGATGAACGCGCTCGGTGTCGCCAATCTCGATTGCCGTCAGGACGGCGCGAAGCTCGGCGGCACACGTCAGTCGTACCTGTTCAACACGACCATCGCCGGTGTCGAAGCGGCGGATGCGGTCTTGCTGGTTGGTTGCAATCCGCGCTGGGAAGCGCCGGTGCTGAACGCACGAATCCGCAAGACCTGGCAGAATGGCGCTCTGAAGGTCGCCAATATTGGACCAGTCGTCGATCTGACCTATCCGGTTCAGCAGCTGGGCGCGGGCATCGATGTGCTCGAAGCCATCGCGAACGGCAGCCACGATTTCGCAAAGGTGCTGAAGGACGCCAAGCGTCCGATGGTGATCATCGGTTCCGGCGCGGTCGCACGCGCGGATGGCGCGGCACTGCTGAGACTCGCCGCAAAGATCGCCTCCGACACCGGCATGATCGGCCCTGCGGGCAGCGCGGCCGAAGGCGGCTGGAACGGTTTCAATGTTCTGCACACCGCCGCCTCGCGTGTCGCAGCACTCGACCTTGGCTTCGTGAAGGGCCGCGATGTTGCGGGTATCGTCGATGGCGCGCAGAAGGGCGAGATCGACTTCCTTTATCTGCTCGGCGCCGACGAGTTCGATGTCGGCCATCTCGGCCGTGCGTTCGTCG
>CAZCJI010000792.1:0-1123 GCA_964498625.1 uncultured Rhizobium sp. | reverse complement strand
AGGCGCTTGGCATAACACCCGACATTGCTGTCGCGCAGGGAGACGAAAGCACAACACCGAGGATCGCATCCGCGTCCGAGGCCAATTTGCCGGGTCATCTGGCCGGCGAGGCAGCCAAGAAGACCAATGTGCAAATCATCAAGCCGGCGCCTGGCAAGAAATACGACGACTTTCAGCTCGACTACGCGCTCGATGTCATGCGCGGAAAAAACACCGTGGCGTTCGTAAAGAGCGCGTCCGCCGACTGAGCGGCCAACACCCGGCGAGGATCTATTATGAAAGCCAGTCTTCCCTTAACGCTCGCTGGTGCAGCCTTCGGCTTCTGCACGGCCGCTGCACTGTTCCACTTTGCCTACGGGTCGCCTGAAACGCCGGCTTACTACAATCAACTGGATCGTTTCGGCGCGGCCTTCGCAAAGGTTCGGTCTTCTTATGTCGATGCGCCGGACGACCGCCTGCTGGTCGAGAATGCGATCGGCGGAATGCTGACAAACCTCGACGCGCATTCTAGCTATTTCGATCCGAAAACCTTCGCCGACATGCAGGTGCGAACCGAAGGTCAATACGGCGGCGTCGGCATCGTCATTCAGTCTGACAAGGGCGCAATCAAAGCAGTTGCGGTTGTCGATGGCGCGCCGGCTTCGCGCGGCGGCATGAAGGCGGGCGACACAATTTTGCAGATCGACGGCACCGCGATCACGGGCACAAAACTCGACGATGTTCAAAAGAAAATGCGCGGGCCCAGCGGCACTAGAGTCGATCTTACGGTGGCGCGTGAAGGGATCAAGGATCCGTTCGACGTGAAACTCGTGCGTGGATTGGTGCCTGTTGAGCCGGTGACGTCGCGCCGCGAAGGCGACGTCGGTTACATCCGCATTCCGGCCTTCAACGATCACACCGACAGCGGCGTCGAAGCGGCCGTTGCAAGTCTGAAGAAACAGATCGGTCCCGGCATTAAAGGCTATATCCTCGATCTGCGCGACGATGGCGGCGGCGTTCTCGAGCAGGCGACCGGCATGGCCGACGACTTTCTGCAGAGCGGTGAGATCATGTCCATGCGCGGGCGCAATACCTACGACACCGAGCGTTTCGACGCGCATCCTGGCGATATTACCGACGGCAG
>CAZCJI010000791.1:0-1125 GCA_964498625.1 uncultured Rhizobium sp. | reverse complement strand
TGGCGACGAGCCTCGGCACGAAGGTCCCGACCGCCGCGAAAATCTTGTCGACCAGCGACAGCTTCTCGCGGACGTCCTCGAGATAGACGATCTCATGCGTACGCTGCAGCTGTTCGATCAATCCATCGAGCTTGCCAAGCTGAATGAAGCGCTTGGCGGTGACGATGCGTTTAACCTTGGCGGTGTTCAGCGCGCTCTTGAGCCCGGCGGCGCCGCTGGTGAAATTCAGCATCGCCGGAACGCGGCCATAGGCCGACACGGCAAAAAAAGCGATCACGGCCCCAGCGCCAGTCGGCAGGAGGATGCCGACGGACTCGCCCGCCTTCGTTCCCTTCTTCAGCGCGTGGCCAAGCGCCAGCGACGCGCGGACGATCTCTTCGTAGGTGAGGACCCTCTCGTCGCCGTCGACCAGGGCGGCGCGATCTGCTCCGAAGCGCGATCGGGCGTCGATCAGGGCGCTGAAAACGGGCTGCTGCCAGCGGCTGGCCTCGGCCGCCATGACGGATTCTTCGCCGGATGCTGCGGCGATGCTCGCGACGCTCACTGTTCCACCCCAAGATTGTTGTTCTGTGCACGCGACATGGCGGTCTCCGTCGAAGCGGACACCGCACGCTCTCGCTATATTACGAATTATTTGGGGCGTCGCCTGCGGACAACAATCCTAGCCGCTAGTGCAGCCGCTCAACCCACTTGGAGAGGCGCTGGGCGATCAGGTCGCGGACCTCTTCCGTGTTGATCGACGACAGCACCCGGGTCACCTGGTCGCGCCAAGGCCGGGTTTCTGCCCAAACCCTATCTGCCTGCGGCGCCACAGCGGCGGCCAGTGGCAAGAGGGTCGCGGCCGAGAGCGGCTGGACGACCTCATCCCGGAAGCGACGCGGCCCGAACAAGGCGATTCCCAGCGCGGCCAGGCCGGTCACGCCGATAACGATGGCGATCGTCCGCACGGGCGTAGAGGTGAAGAGCGACCGCGGTGCGCTCTTCCGCCGCGAGGGGACGCTGCCGCGTGAAAGAGTCTTGGTTGCCGGTTTGACCGGTTTGCGTGCCGCCATATGAATCTCCTGCAAGCCTTATGCAACGCGTCATGGGAACAATAGTTCAAATTTCCATGATTTCGCCCGGCGA
>CAZCJI010000790.1:0-1125 GCA_964498625.1 uncultured Rhizobium sp. | reverse complement strand
GCTTCGACGGCAATGCCGCGGTGCTGATCAACGCCCAGGGCGAGCCGATCGGCACCCGTATCTTCGGGCCGGTCACCCGCGAACTGCGCGCCAAGAACCACATGAAGATTATCTCGCTCGCGCCGGAGGTGCTGTGATGTCGGCGAAAATCAAGAAGGGCGACCGCGTGATCATCACGACCGGCCGCGACAAAGGCAAAAAGGGCGAAGTGCTCAAGGTGTTTCCGAAGGAAGACCGCGCGCTCGTCTCCGGCGTGAACATGGTCAAACGCCATCAGCGCCAGACTCAGCGTGCGCAGGGCGGCATCGTGAACAAGGAAGCGCCCGTGCACCTGTCGAATATCGCGCATATCGACCCGAGGTCGGGCGGGGCCACGCGCGTTGGAGTTAAGACTCTGGGCGACGGCCGCACGGTCCGTTTCGCCAAGAAGTCCGGTGAGGTCATCGATGTCTGAAGCAGGTCAGGAAAAAGCGGCGGCCCCGAAGGCCGAAAAAAAGGCGGCAGCGGGAAAGCGCGTCGAGAAAGCTGCCGGCACGCAGGTCGCTGTCGGCGAGCAGCAGACCGACAAGAACTACGTTCCTAAGTTCAAGAAGCGCTACGCCGAAGTGGTGAAGCCTGAGCTGATGAAGAAGTTCGGCTACAAGAACGCGATGCAGGTTCCGAAGATCAACAAGATCGTGTTGAACATCGGCGCTGGCGAAGCGGCCAGCGACAGCAAGAAGATCCAGGCCGCGATCAACGATCTGACTGCGATCGCGGGGCAGAAGGTCGTGACCACGCGCGCCAAGAAGGCCATCGCATCGTTCAAGATTCGCGAGAATCTTCCGATCGGCGTGAAGGTCACGCTGCGCAAGGACAAAATGTACGAGTTCCTCGACCGCCTGATCACGATGGCGCTGCCGCGCGTACGCGACTTCCGCGGGCTGAACGGCAAGAGCTTCGACGGCCGCGGCAACTACGCCATGGGCCTTAAGGAGCACATCGTGTTCGTCGAGATCGACTACGACAAGACAGAGACGGTGTGGGGCATGGACATCATCTTCAATACGTCTGCGAAGACCGACGCAGAGGCGCGCGCGCTTCTCGAGGGCTTCCAATTCCCGTTCATGAACTGAAAGAGCGAAC
>CAZCJI010000789.1:0-1126 GCA_964498625.1 uncultured Rhizobium sp. | reverse complement strand
ATAGGGCATGCAATCGAATCCAAAAGGGTCAGATCAATCTACCCTTTCGGGTGGGACGGAGCATCCGGCCTCATGATTCGTATGTGTTTTTCGACCTTTGATTTTCTCGGCTATCACTAAGCTGAGCGGCGACGCGGCGGCTTTTGTTTAGCCCTCTTTTGTGACCTGACAGCTCAACGCGCTGCGCTCTTTCGAAATATTGGCATCCCGCTTTCGACCGACCCACCTACACGGATGTGTCCAGCAGGGTACCCCTTCGGGATTTCCCGCTGTCAGCTGTCGCCCGATCTTGGCTCCAAGGAAGCAATATCGCTTCGAAGGTCTCCGAGCGATGCATGAGGAGGGTCCGATGGAAATATTGTCAGCCGTTGTTCTGGAGGGGCGCCCAAAGGCCGTGCAGTCACATCTGGACGGAATCGAGCCGTTGCTCAAACAGTTCGTGCGAGTCGTCCTCCCGCCGCGAGAGGCATCTGAAGTTCTAAAGGGCTTCTACACCGACGCGTTGCATTCTGTTCTGCTTGAGCAACTGGCGTCGCTGCGTGAAACCGCAGATCCGATTCAAAGCTCTGGGGTCAGGCCACTTCCGAAATGGCGGCTGCGGCGTGTGCAGGAGTTCGTAGCGTCAAATCTCGAAAATCGTATCTCGCTGCAGATGCTTGCTGATGTAGCCGGCGTGAGCCGCATGTATTTCGCGGCTCAGTTTCGCGCCGCCACCGGCATGCGTCCTCACAGCTATCTGACGTGGCGCAGGATAGATCACGCCAAAAGACTATTGTCAGGTACTGAAGACACGATCGTCGATATCGCCTTTAGCGTGGGCTTCCAAACGCAATCGCATTTCACAACGGTTTTCAAGCGCGTCGAAGGGATCACGCCCAATAGATGGCGCGAATTGCGCGACGGCAAATCTGCTGCGCCGCAATTTACACCACAAGAGCAACAGCACCGCGACTCGATGGGCGCCGCGGCCAAGCACGTCAGGAGGTGAAATCAGACAATGTTTCTGCGCGGGGTTCGGTCGATGCGCCACACCCCTGACAGCTCGACGGTTGATGAGCGGAGCCTCCCACTCCCTCGTTGCTCGCGCGGGACGATTGGCCGGTGGCAGCCCCTCGCCACCGGCCAT
>CAZCJI010000788.1:0-1127 GCA_964498625.1 uncultured Rhizobium sp. | reverse complement strand
GCCAGTAACGAGCCGGTCTGCGGTGCTCGCATCTCGTTCACAGTTCCAGTCACGGTGTGATCCGAGCCAAAGTCGCCCGCTGTGCGCACACGCGCTTTCTTCTCGTGCTGGATGTTTCCTTCCTCGCGGCGATCAGGTCGCGAGCTCGGGCCGCAATGGATGATGTGCCAACCGATCGATTGTTCGCGGTCGACCTAGTCATCCATCGCCCCCGCGGATCGCGCCGGCGTAAGAGGACAGGTCATGCAATCTATTCGCACCGACGACGACCCTACGGCCATGACGGCGACGCTCACCCAGCTGCGGCTCCCACACGAGAGGCGAGTACTCGGCGGCCGATACCAGGTACGTCGCATGATCGGCCGCGGTGGAACTGCGGACGTATATCTCGGCGACGATCTGCTGCTCGAGCGCACCGTTGCGATCAAGATTCTGCATCCGAAGTTCGCCGCCGAGACCTCGGGACTCGAGCGCTTTCGACGCGAGGCGACAACGCTCGCGGCCGTGCGCTCGCCTCATGTCGTGGGCGTCTACGACATCGGGCTTGCGGCGGAGAGCGTGTATCTCGTGATGGAGCACGTCGAGGGACAGACGATCGAGCACGAAGTCGCGCGCACCGGCAAGATGTCGATGGCCCGCGCAGAGACGATCCTCAGACAGGTATTGGAGGGTCTGGCCGAAATGCACGGCCAGGGTCTCGTTCACCGCGACATCAAGCCATCGAATGTGCTTGTCGATGGCAATGACGATGTCGTGCTCCTCGATCTCGGGATCGTCGTCGAGAAGCGGCGAGCACCGCCGACCGCACCAGGCAAGCTCTTCGCTGGCTTCGCTCTCGACTCGTCGATGGAGACCGAGCTTACAAACGACGTCTATCAGGTCGGACTCCTCATGATGTTCCTGCTGACTGGAGAGGAGCTCGGTTGGCGAGCACAGCCGAAGCACTTGGAAACGCTATTTCGACGACTCCCCGCTGCGCTTGAAGGCGTGGCCCGTTGCGCGCTTCACATCGATCCGACACGACGCTTCGCATCGGCGAAGGTCATGAAAGCCGCGGTCGAGAGCGCATTGGATCGTTCGACCGCGTGCGAGCCAGCGCTTGCTCAACTCGAAGCTGAGCCGCAGCA
>CAZCJI010000787.1:0-1127 GCA_964498625.1 uncultured Rhizobium sp. | reverse complement strand
CTACTCCGGCTACCGGTGGTTTTTCCCGGAATCGGGGCGAACCGGCTCAGGGCGGGAGCCTATAGCCCAAGGGTCGTGCTAGGGAAAGAGCGCAATGGCGCCGCAATCGCAAGACAGAGAACGGCGTCTGGCAAATGCCCTGCGGGAGAACCTGAAACGGCGCAAGGCGCACGCTCGCGCCGCTCAGAGTGAGGTTCCTGCCACACAGGCTGAGGCGCAACCGGATGTCGAGCCGCGCCCGAATAAAGACAAGAACAACGCGTAATTTGTCTCCAATGCATGCTGTTCGGCTGGCCAGCGGCGCGCTAGAACGACGCTTCTGGTGAGGATTTCATGGACCGTATTCGGATCAAAGGCGGCGCGCGCCTGAAGGGCGCTATCGCGATCAGCGGCGCGAAAAACGCAGCGCTGAAACTTATTGCTGCGAGCCTGCTCACGGACGAGCCAGTAACGCTCAGGAATGTGCCGCATCTGGCCGACGTGAACGCCATGGCGGAATTGATGGCGCAGTTCGGCGTAATCGTCGATTTACAGCACGGCGCAGCGATGGGGCATGGCGGCGTAATGCGCCTTCACGCCGCAAATCTGACTTCTGTTCTTGCGCCTTACGACATCGTGCGAAAAATGCGCGCCAGCTTTCAGGTTTTGGGCCCGCTGCTCGCGCGTCATGGCGAAGCAAAGATTTCTTTGCCCGGCGGATGCGCAATTGGCGCACGGCCGGTCGATTTTCATATTAAAGGCTTCGAAGCGATGGGGGCCAAGATCGATCTCGAAGACGGATATGTGAGTGCCAGCGCAAAGGATGGACTGAAGGGAGCGGAATTTGAATTTCCATTTCCATCTGTCGGCGCGACCGAAAATCTGATGACCGGCGCAGTGCTCGCCGAAGGCCGCACCATTTTGAAAAACGCTGCGCGCGAGCCGGAGACGGAAGACTTGGGGCGCTGCCTAATTGCGATGGGCGCGAGGATCACCGGACTTGGCACATCGCAGATTGTCATCGAAGGCGTCGAGAAATTGCTTGCGGTCGTCCTCGCTCGCTTTGTCCCAGGCCTTTCCGAGCACCTCCTTGCCCATGGCAGGCACGTCGAACGACGCGGCGAGCAGATCCCGGCAGCGTTGTTTGG
>CAZCJI010000786.1:0-1128 GCA_964498625.1 uncultured Rhizobium sp. | reverse complement strand
GAGCTGCATTCGAGTATGTCGATCCGAAGTGGGAAGCTCACTTCACCGCGTTTGTCCACGATCCGATCCAGGACGTCGTCGAGCACGGCAATGGTGCGGCGCTCTATACGGAGGCCCGGCTCACCAAGATATTCTCCGTCGGCGCCGAAGGTCGCTATGCGAAGAGCCCCGACGACGCACGAACCGCCGGCGGACTTACAGCGAAGCTGTGGCTAGAGCAGGCCAAGCTTTTGTTCCAACTCGAGGGCCAAGTCATCCATCAAACGTTCACGGCGGGCGGTACGCGGAATCAGCTCGTGAGCTACTTGATGGGAACGTGGTTCTTCCACGATGGGTGGATGCTCGATCTCGGACTCTCGCAGTACGACGAGGATCTTCACGTCAAGAAAGTCGATGTCGAAGCGTTCGACGCGAATCTTCACTGGTTCACGAGCTCGCACTGGGAGCTGATGCTCACGAATCGGATCCAGACCACCGCGCTCGGTTCGGGTGGTGGAACGTCGAGCTACGCGTTGTTCCAGTTCCACTATCGGCTATGACGATCGCAGCAAGGAGAAGTGACATGGCGCACCCAGTCGTGATCATCGGCAGCGGCCCGGCCGCACATACTGCAGCGATCTACGCAGCGCGCGCCAACCTCGCGCCGATCCTCTTCGAGGGCTTCATGGCTGGTGGGATCGCCGCCGGCGGTCAGCTCACAACGACGACCGAGGTCGAGAACTATCCTGGCTTCCCCGAAGGGATCTCTGGCGTGGAGTTAATGGAGCGGTTTCGCGCGCAGTCCGAGCGGTTCGGGACCGCGATCTACACGGAGACAATCAACTCGGTGGATCTGTCGAAGCGCCCGTTCTACTTCGAGAGCGACGACCAGAAGGGCGAGGCCAACGCGCTGATCATCGCGACAGGCGCGACGGCGAAACGCGACAACATCCCGGGCACCCGCGACGGCGAGCTCTGGCAAAAGGGCGTCTCTGCGTGCGCAGTTTGCGATGGCGCCCTACCGATGTTCCGCAACAAGCCGTTGTTCGTAATCGGCGGCGGCGACTCGGCCATGGAGGAGGCGAACTTCCTGTCGAAGTTTGCGTCGAAGGTCTATCTGGTGCATCGCCGCGACGAGTTTCGAGCCTC
>CAZCJI010000785.1:0-1131 GCA_964498625.1 uncultured Rhizobium sp. | reverse complement strand
GCGGTAGTGGCTCCCACGTTTCCAGCTCCGATGATCGCAATCCGGACTGGTTCGGTTGGAGATTTGGACATTCGCTTTCATCCTTTCGGTGCCTGCTGACTACACTTCAGGAGCCGCGCGGTTGGTGGACTCTGATGGTCTCGCGCCGCACGCCCCAGTCCGCTCCCCTCGATTAATCCCGACAGGGAACTAGGCGGATTTCTTCTCTTCAACGTCTGTATACTCAGCATCAATCACGCCCTCGTTTCGACTGGGCCGGCCACCGGCTGCAGCATTGACACCGCCACTCGGGCCTGCGCCAGACGCGCTTTGCGGCTGTGCTTTGCTGTACATCTGTTCCGCGAGCTTGTGCGATACCTGCGTCAGACGCTCCCGAGCTTCGTCCATCTGATGCTTGTCGGCGGACTCCATGACCCTCTTGGCATCGGCGAGCGAGTTTTCAACGTCACCGCGTTCCGATCCTGAAATCTTGTCACCGTGATCGCGCAGCATCTTCTCCACGTTGTAAACCATGGAGTCCAGCTGATTCTTCGCTTCGATCTGTTCGCGTCTGATTTTGTCATCCGTTGCGTGCGACTCGGCTTCCTTCGCCATGCGCTCGATGTCTTCCTTGCTCAAACCAGACGACGATGTGATGGTGATCTTCTGGTCTTTGCCGGTCGCCATGTCTTTCGCGGCCACGTTCAGAATGCCGTTGGCATCGACATCGAAGGTGACCTCGATCTGCGGTATACCACGTGGAGCGGACGGAATCCCGGTCAGTTGGAACTTGCCTAGCGTGCGGTTCTGGTCCGCCATAGTGCGCTAGCCTTGGAGAACGTGAACTTCGACCGAGGATTGATTATCCGCAGCAGTCGAAAACTTTTCCGTCTTGCGCGTCGGAATCGTTGTATTGCGTGGGATCATGGGCGTCGATACGGAGCCCTGCGTCTCGATCGACAGTGTAAGCGGGGTCACATCGAGAAGTAGAAGATCCTTCACTTCGCCTTGCAGGACGCCTCCCTGAAGCGCTGCTCCTACCGCGACCACTTCATCGGGGTTGACGCCCTTGTGGCCTTCTTTGCCGAACAGTTCCTTCACCAGCCGCTGAATGCGCGGCATGCGAGTCTGCCCACCAACCAGTACGACCTC
>CAZCJI010000784.1:0-1131 GCA_964498625.1 uncultured Rhizobium sp. | reverse complement strand
CTGCGGCATCGCCTGGAGCCTGAATGCGCTGATCGCGTTCCGCATCTTGCAGGGCGCGGTGTCGGGGCCGATGATCCCGGGCTCGCAGGCGCTGCTGATCGCCATCTTCCCGTCCAACAAGCGGTCCACGGCGCTGGGCATCTGGTCGGTCACGACTCTGGTGGCGCCGATCGTCGGGCCGATCATGGGCGGCTATATCTCGGACAATATCCACTGGAGCTGGATCTTCCTGATCAACGTGCCCATAGGGCTCGTCGCGGGCTTCCTGTGCTGGACCAATCTGGCGAGCCGCGAGACACCGACGCGCAACCTGCCGATCGACCGCGTCGGGCTTGTGCTGCTGGTGCTGTGGGTGGGCTCGCTGCAGATCATGCTCGACACCGGTAAGGATGCGGACTGGTTCTCCTCGCCCGCCATCGTCGTGGAGGCAATCATCGCCGCGATCGCCTTCGCCGCCTTCATAATCTGGGAACTGACGGACATGCATCCGGTGGTCGATCTTTCGCTGTTCAAAAACCGGAACTTCGCGCTCGGCACGCTGGCCTTCAGCCTCGGCTATGCGGTGTTCTTCGGAAACATTCTGCTGTTGCCGCTGTGGCTGCAGACCAATGTCGGCTACACGGCGACCTGGGCGGGACTGGTCGCGGCGCCGAGCGGGGTGGTGGCGGTGCTGCTCACGCCCATCGCGGCGCGGTTCATGTCGCGCGTCGATGCCCGCATCATGGCGACGGTCGCCTTCATCGCCTATGCGGCGTCCTATTTCATGCGCTCGGGCTTCACGGCGGATGCGGGGTTCTGGGATTTCGTGATGCCGCTGCTGGTCCAAGGCATCGCGATGAGCATGTTCTTCGTCGCCATGCTGACGCTCTCGCTGGACGGCGTGGCGCCCGACCGCATTCCCTCGGCATCGGGCATTTCGAATTTCGCGCGCATCACGGCCGGTGGTTTCGCCGCTTCGATCACCACCACGATGTGGGACCGCCGCGAGGCGTTCCACCAGGCGCGCCTCGCCGATTCGTCGAGCGTCTACAATCCCGCGATGCAGCAGGCCGTCGACCGGCTGCATAGTTTCGGCTTCACGGATCTGCAGTCCTATGCGTTCCTGGCGCGCAGCATGACCAGCCAGGCCTA
>CAZCJI010000783.1:0-1132 GCA_964498625.1 uncultured Rhizobium sp. | reverse complement strand
GCGCTTTCGGCGCGGCGCTGTCGCCCTTGTCGCAATCGATCATGCTCGACCTCTATCCGCCGCAGAAGCGCGGAAACATCATGGCGATCTGGGGCATGGGCGTGATGCTGGGCCCGATCCTGGGCCCGACGCTCGGCGGCATCCTTACCGACACCTACAACTGGCGCTGGGTGTTCTATGTGAACGTACCGTTCGGCATCGCGGCAGTGAGCGCGATCTTCCTTTTCTTCAAGGACACAGCGCGCGACACGACTCTCAAATTCGACTGGTTCGGCTTTGCAGCGCTGGGCGTATGCCTTGCGTCGCTGCAATTGATGATGGATCGCGGCACGAACAAAGACTGGTTCGAGTCGCCGGAGATCGTCATCGAAGCGGTGATCGCCGGCACCGCGTTCTATCTCTTCATCGTCCACATGCTGACGGCGCCAAAGCCGTTCATTCCGCCCAAAATATTCAACGACCGGAATTTCTTGGGTGGATTGGTGCTGATGTTCGTTGTCGGTGCGGTACTGCTCGCCAGCTCCGCGTTGCTGCCGCCCTACCTGCAAGGTCTTGGCGGTTACACCGTCACCGACACCGGTCTTCTGATGGTACCCCGCGGTATCGGAACGATGATCGCGATGATGTTCGCTGGACGCATGGCGTTGAGATTCGATCCACGCGTCCTGATGACGTTCGGCGCGACATTGATGAGCTGGTCGCTGTGGGCGATGACATTCTGGACGCCGCAGATCAGCGTATCGACGCTGATTTTCGTGGGTGCGGTCCAGGGCTTCGGCATGGGCTTCGTCTTCGTGCCGATGAACCTCGTGGCGTTTGCGACCCTTGCGCCGCAATTCCGTACCGACGGCACCGGCCTGACCAACCTGATGCGTAACATCGGCAGTGCCATCGGCGTCTCGCTGACCACGACGGTTCTGGCCTACAGCGTGCAGGCAATCCACTCGCAGAACATCCGGTTCGGATCGATGTTCAACCGCGCGCTCGGTGTCAACGGGCAATCTCTGATGATGAGCCCGCAGATCCCGTTCGGCGTCGCCAATCTCAACGGCCTGATCGAGATGCGTGCCGAAGTTCAGGCCTATGCGAACGACTTCCTTTTCAAGTTCTATATCTCGCTTGCGGCTTTCCC
>CAZCJI010000782.1:0-1134 GCA_964498625.1 uncultured Rhizobium sp. | reverse complement strand
CGCCGGAGACTTTCGCGGCGCGCTCGAAATCCATCATGCCGAGCGCTTCGCCGAGATCGAAATGCTCCTTCGCGGAATTCATACCCGGCTTGGTGCCGAACGCGCGCGCCGCGACCGGTACATTGTCGTCTTCGCTGCCGCCATCGGGCGCATCCGCTGCCGGCAAATTCGGAATGCCGGCGAGAACATCGTCGAGAGCCTTTTTCAATTCGCGCTCGCGTTCTTCGCCTTTCTGAATCTCATCTTTTAGCCCTGCGACTTCCGCCATCAGCGACGACGCCTGCGCCTCATCCTTCTTGGCTTTCGCTTGACCGATCAGCTTGGACGCTTCGTTGCGCCGCGCCTGTTTGGTTTGCAGCGACACGAGCAACTCGCGCAATTCCTTGTCGCGCTTCAGAATCTCATCGGCGAGTTTCGCGGCTTCGGTTGCATAAGCAGGACGGCGCGAAAGCGCCTTCACCCACGCGACGCGATCGTCCCTGATTGCCCGAATGTCGTGCATGGCCGTGAATCCCTGATACCCGCCGGTAATGGCATGGCAAAAAACCCTTGTCATCCCCGGCCGAGCGAGCGCAGCGATGCGAGGGGAAGGGGACCCAAGGTGTCTCCATCTGAGCCGCAGGAACAAGGGCTTCTTCGATAAATTTCCATACCGTCCACGCGACGAGACCTGGGTCCCCTTCCCTCGGCGCGCGAGAAGCGCGCCTCGCCGGGGATGACAGTTAAGAGTTGGCCGACTTCTCCCGGTCGCGCTCGATCAGGCGCACGCACCAGATCGAAATTTAATAAAGCCCGATCAGCGGGATCATCAGGCTCAGCATCGAATAGGGATCGGGCGGCGTGAAGATCGCCGAGATCGCGACCAGCCCCACGATCGCATAGCGCCGCATCGAACGCAGCTGCTTGGCGGTCACGATGCCGACGCGGCCCAGAAGCGACAGCAGCACCGGCAACTGGAAGCACAATCCGAACGCGAAGATCAGCGTGGTGACGAAATCGAGATAATCGCTCACCTTCGCCTGCAACTCGATGCCGAGGCCATGCGGCCCCGTCGGCGCCTGATAGCCGAGGAAAAAATGAATCGCGAAAGGCAGCATCACGAAGAATACGAATGCGCCGCCGATGATGAACAGG
>CAZCJI010000781.1:0-1134 GCA_964498625.1 uncultured Rhizobium sp. | reverse complement strand
CCCCAGAACAACCCCAAAAACCCGGACGCCAAACAATCCGCGCATGACAAACTCCTTACTCGGCGAGCCACGACAAAGCATTCATGCGGCACTGCTACTTCAATTGATGGTCCGGCCTGTGCGCCTTCCTAAGAGGCCTACAAGCGCCCGTCATCCCAACAAAAGGCATCCTTATCGGCAAATGACTTCGGCGAAATCACGTGATGCTATATGGATTGACGGGCCAAAACCAGCCGTAACACGCACGCCGTTCTTTATAGATAAGGCCTGCAAGATGAACTAAACTAAAAGTCAGCCAGCCTGATGTCCTGCACCCGGCAGCAACGAAGACCAAGTCAAAGTAAATTCACGAAGTTGACAGCGATGAATCTGCCTTCTTTTCAGCCTGCAAACTAGCCGGCGCGGTAAAAAAATGCAAAAAAAATGTCTTGGTGATGAGCAAGCGCATGAAGAATTGATGGCTGTGCTGGCTGACTGGCAGCGTAGAAAGAGCGACAGCAGTTTGAGTGTTCTTGAAGCTGGAGGGGGGTCGCTTGTCCACGTCAAATTCGAGTCAACGCCGAAAATCACAGTTGTCGACATCTCCAAGGAACAACTCGAAAAAAACACCGTGGCTCATGAAAAAATATTGGGAGATCTTTGCGAGATCGAATTGGGAACCAGCAAGTTCGACATGGCGGTCGCTTGGGATGTAATTGAACATTTGGAACAGCCGCGGCTCGTTTTGCAAAAGCTGTTTGCCGCGATAACGCCGGGAGGGATCGTGGTTTTGGCATGGCCAAACCCCCAGTCTCTTCGAGGTATGATAACAAAGTGGTCACCTCATTGGTTTCACGTGCTCGTTTACAAGCGCATTCTTGGCTATCCAAATGCCGGAAAGCCAGGTGAGCCGCCCTTCAAAACGATCTATCACCGGGACATCTCGCTAGCGCGAGTGAAAAGCTTTGCAGAGGAAGTGGGAGCGAAAACTTGTTTCGCGGTGGAGTATGAGCGTTCGAACCGGCAGACTCTGAGAAATTTTTCGAAGCTGCTGGGGCTCGCTTTCGATGCGGCGATCTATTCCGGTAACTTGACTACAGGACGGATGCTCGAGGCGACCGACATCTTTATGGTTTTGGAAAAGCCTGTTGGTTG
>CAZCJI010000780.1:0-1137 GCA_964498625.1 uncultured Rhizobium sp. | reverse complement strand
CCGTCGTGCGCAACTATCTCGACTGGATGCTCTCGCTCCCCTGGGGCAAGAAGTCGAAGGTCAAGAAAGATATCACGGCTGCGGAGCAAGTGCTTCACGATGACCACTACGGTCTCGAGAAGGTCAAGGAACGCATCCTCGAATATCTCGCGGTGCAGCAGCGCGCCGGCAAGATGAAGGGGCCGATCCTGTGCCTCGTCGGGCCTCCGGGCGTCGGCAAGACCTCGCTCGCCAAATCGATCGCGAAGGCCACGGGCCGCGAGTATGTCCGCATGTCGCTGGGCGGCGTGCGTGACGAAGCGGAAATCCGCGGTCACCGCCGTACCTATATCGGCTCGATGCCCGGCAAGGTCATTCAGTCGATGAAGAAGGCGAAGTCTGCGAACCCGCTGTTCCTGCTGGACGAGATCGACAAGCTCGGTGCGGACTGGCGCGGCGATCCTTCGAGCGCGTTGCTTGAAGTGCTCGACCCGGAGCAGAACCACACCTTCCAGGATCACTATCTGGAAGTGGACTTCGATCTCTCCGACGTGATGTTCATCACCACGGCCAACACGCTGCACATGCCGCAGCCTCTGATGGACCGCATGGAGATCATCCGCATCCCCGGCTACACCGAGGATGAGAAGGTCGAGATCGCCAAGCGCCATCTGATCGAAAAGGAAAAGAAGGCGCACGGTCTGAAGGACGAGGAGTGGAAGATCGCAGACGCGGCGTTGCGCGACCTGATCCGCTACTACACCCGGGAAGCCGGCGTCCGTAACCTCGAGCGCGAGATCGCGAACCTGACCCGCAAAGCGGTGAAGGAAATCGTCTCGGGCAAGGCGGCGGCAATCGAGGTCACGCCCGCGAATCTCGGCACCTACGCCGGCGTTCGCAAGTTCCGCTTCGGCGAGATCGAGGGCGAAGACCAGGTCGGCGTCGTCACGGGTCTGGCATGGACGGAAGTCGGCGGCGAGACGCTGCAGATCGAGTCCGTCATGTTGCCCGGCAAGGGCCGCATGCAGACGACCGGCAAGCTCGGCGAGGTGATGAAGGAGTCGATCGACGCGGCGCGCTCCTATGTGCGCTCCAAGGCGACGAGCTTCGGCATCAAGCCGCCGACCTTCGACAAGGTCGACATCCATGTGCATGTGC
>CAZCJI010000779.1:0-1141 GCA_964498625.1 uncultured Rhizobium sp. | reverse complement strand
CATGCCGCCTTACGTGTTCCTGGAAAAGACGCCGCTCAACTATCGCGACATCGCTGATGTGATGCGCGCGAACAAGGCCGTCGGCGTTCCATATTCGGCCGATGAGATCGACCATGCGATTGCCGATCTCAACGCACAGGCGGATCCCAACAGCGAAGGCGTCGATGACTTCCACAAGCGTTATCCCAAGGCGCTGGCGCGGGATTTCGACGGCAATCCGAACCAGATTACGGAAGCCGACGCACTGATCGCCTACCTGCAGATGCTCGGCACGCTGGTCGACTTCAAGACCTACCATGCCGACGCGCCCGAAAACCGGAGATAAAGATGGAAGCCTGGGCGTATGAAGACGTGCTGGCGTTCGCGCAGAGCTGGGGCGTCGTATATTTCAGCCTGATGTTCGTGGCGGCGTTCGCCTATGCGCTGTGGCCGTCCAATCGCGGCCGCTTTTCGCAAGCCGCCGAGATACCGCTCCACGACGATGGGGAAATCTAATGTCGGACGACAAAAAGCACGTCGATAAGGCTACCGGCACCGAGACGACTGGACACGAATGGGACGGCATTACCGAACTCAACACGCCGCTGCCGCGCTGGTGGCTCGGCATTTTCTATCTCTGCATTCTTTGGGCGGTCGGCTATTGGATTCTCATGCCCGCCTGGCCGGGAATCAGCGGCTACACGCACGGGCTGCTCAATCACTCGCAGCGCGACGAAGTCACTGCCGAAGTGAACGCGCTGAAAGCGGCGCGCCGGGTGAAGGAAGGCGAGCTCACGCGCGCCACGCTGGCGCAAATCCAGGGCAATCCCGACCTGCTGCAATTCGCCATGGCGTCCGGCCGCACCACGTTCGGCGACAATTGCGCCGCCTGTCACGGCAGCGGCGGGCAGGGCGCCCACGGCTATCCCAATCTGAACGACGACGTCTGGCTGTGGGGCGGCAAGCTGGAGGACATCCAGCACACCATCACCGTCGGCGTGCGCTCGACCAGCCCCGACACGCGGATGTCGCAGATGCCGGCCTTCGGGCGCGACGGCATCCTCAAACCGGCGCAGATCGACGATCTCACCGAATATGTCGTGCATCTCTCCGGCCGTCCCGCCGACAAGGCCGCGGTCGGCCGCGCCACCAAGCTGTTCGC
>CAZCJI010000778.1:0-1141 GCA_964498625.1 uncultured Rhizobium sp. | reverse complement strand
CGAAATGCATCGTGTGCTCGCGCTGCGTGCGCGCGTGCGAGGAAGTGCAGGGCACGTTCGCGCTGACCATCGGCGGACGCGGGTTTGAGAGTCGCGTGTCGGCGAGCGCAAACGTTCCGTTCCTCGAATCTGAATGTGTTTCCTGCGGCGCCTGCGTGCAGGCCTGCCCGACCGCGACCCTGATCGAGAAGAGCGTCATCGCGAGCGGCACGCCGGAACATTCCGTTCAGACGACTTGTGCCTATTGCGGCGTGGGTTGTTCGTTTAATGCCGAGATGCGCGGCGATGAGGTCGTGCGCATGACGCCATCGAAGAGTGGCAAAGCCAATTCCGGTCACTCCTGCATAAAAGGCCGCTTCGCCTGGGGCTATGCGAACCACAAGGACCGCATCCTCAATCCCATGATCCGCGCCTCGATCAACGATCCGTGGCGCGAGGTTTCGTGGGAGGAGGCGATCGCGCACACGGCGTCGGAGTTCAAGCGCATCCAGGCGAAGTACGGCCGCGGCGCCGTCGGCGGCATCACCTCGTCGCGCTGCACGAATGAGGAGACGTTCCTCGTCCAGAAGATGGTGCGCGCCGCGTTCGGCAACAACAATGTCGATACCTGCGCGCGCGTGTGTCATTCGCCGACCGGCTACGGCCTGAAGACGACGCTAGGCACTTCGGCCGGCACGCAGGATTTTGTGTCCGTCGAAAAAGCCGATGTGATCGTCGTGATCGGTGCGAACCCGACCGACGGCCATCCGGTTTTTGCCTCGCGCATGAAGCGGCGCCTGCGGCAGGGCGCGAAGCTGATCGTCATCGATCCGCGGCGTATCGATCTCGTCCACATGCCGCATGTCGACGCGCAATATCATCTAGCGCTGCGTCCCGGAACCAACGTCGCGGTGCTGACCGCTATGGCGCACGTCATCGTCACCGAAGACCTGATCGACCAGAAATTCGTGGCAGAGCGTTGTGACGCCGAGGCTTACGCCGAATGGGCCGCGTTCGTTTCCGATCCATCGCGCGCACCGGAGGCGGTGGAAGAAAGAACCGGCGTGCCCGCCACGAAACTGCGTGAGGCTGCGCGGCTCTACGCGACCGGCGGCAACGGCGCGATCTATTACGGCCTCGGCGTCACCGAGCACAGCCAGGG
>CAZCJI010000777.1:0-1144 GCA_964498625.1 uncultured Rhizobium sp. | reverse complement strand
AGGAGGCGGTCGCGCTGGCCTCGAACTGGTCCATCACGGGATGCGCCGTGTTGATTTCGATCGCGCCACCGGCGGAATTGCGACCCCAGAGGGCGCCCTGCGGACCGCGGTACACCTCGACGTCCTTCATGTCGAACATGTCGAACTGCGAGAATATGCGGCCGAAGAACGTGCCGTTTCCGATGAACATCCCGTCGCGGAAAATTCCGGTCGCCGACTGCGACGTGTCGATACGCGACGTGCCGACTCCGCGAATGGAGATATCGTCAAGAAAAGCGCCGCCGGAGGAGACCGTCGACAGGCCCGGAACCGACGCCAGCAGGTCATCCGGCGTGGCTATTGAGAATTTGCTGAGATCATCTCCGGCAATCGCGGTCACGGAAACCGGGACGTTTTGGATGTTCTCGGCGCGGCGCGTCGCCGTCACGACAACCGTCTCGACGGTCGATCCCCCATCCGCCTCCTGGGCGTCGGCAATGCCTGTACCCGCCGCCGCGGCGATGATCGCTATCGATGCAATACCAAGTTTGTGTGTGTACGCCTTCATGTTACTCGCCCCCTAGTATCTGCGGTCTTGACGGTGCGATCGGCTGGTCCGGCCGAGATGTGCGACGACGCCCGCAGATAGCCTGGTTAATGTTTCCCCGATTCTTATATGACAACTTTCACCCGGCACGCTGCCATGCGGTGCCGAAGCTTGTCAAACAACTTTTGCCACTCCCCTATCCGGGCGTTCAAAGTTCACTCGGCAACAATGCCTACCCTATGCCCGGGTGACTTCGCCCGAGCCTTTGAGGTACAGCTATATACTCTGTATACAGACTATATGCGCACCCGATCAGGCTCATCGTCCTCAGTGATCGGCGACCGTCAGCACGGTAACGGGACCGAGCAACCCTGACGGAACGAGCTTCGCGCCGTGCCGATAGGGAAACCCCGTCGAATAGGTAAAGGGTTGCGCCGGAGCCGACTCGACGTCGCCGATCATGCGATTTGCCCAATTGTTCGTTACCTTGATCTCAAGGTGATTGGGTCCGCGCTTGAGCGCATCGGTTACGTCGACGCGATATGGCGGCTTCCACACGATGCCGAGCGGCCGGCCGTTCACCGCGACCTCGGCTATGTCCCGCACGGAACCGAGGTC
>CAZCJI010000776.1:0-1147 GCA_964498625.1 uncultured Rhizobium sp. | reverse complement strand
CCTCGCTGCCGTCAGCCGCCTCGCACGACGCTCGCGTGCGCGCGGCACCCGGAAGCCCGAGTCCAGCGCTTTCGCTGATCTGAGGGCTGCGACAGGGCTTTTGGCCGCCTCGATTTCGGCTTTTACCCGGCCGAGCCCATCAATCACGCGCGTGCGCAAAAGCGAGGCAACCGGCAACTCGGCGAACAGCGACGTCCTCCCCAAGCCCAGGTTTGGCTCGTGCGGCGCGAGCAATAGAATAAGTGCGGAAGCCATCCCCGGTTTCAATAGCATGCTCCCCTCCCTTGAACAGACGGCAGTTGGCGTTTTTTGCGCGCGCCGTTCGTAAAAAAGCCGCCGTGCCGTCGCTTTGTCTATTCGGCACGGCGGAAGCTCCACCACAACGTTGGCGCTTAGTGACACATGTCCGGCGCCCGCGAAATTCGGTCGAGCCCATACGGCAGAATTTTCCTGCATGCTCCAATACGCCGCTATTTAGGTCACCGGGAGCGATCACTTCACAAATAGTTTCTTCTATTTCGCCGCCAAGGTGAGCTTTGGCCAGCCTCGTCCAGCTTGCGCAAATGGGAGTGATAGCTTCTGCCTTCATCGTAAGGCTGATCGCCGGAGAGTGCGCCGACCTGGCTTGGTGCGTACGTGTAACCGGGTAGGGTGGAGAGTAGAATTCGAGAGGAAGCCTGACTCAGCCATTGCTGCAGGCGCACAGCTTGGTATCGGCGCCGTGAATTTCAGGCCCGAGGGCTGGAAAATGTTGGGCCTGCACGGAAAGAGCGTGTCGCGCTTACTTTCTCGCTATGAAGGAAGATGGATGAAGTCACCATGGACGGCCTCATTCGAGGATACATAAATGGTTTTGCGCAAATAAACTCGGGTGTTTTGCCGATTTTCGTGACTGACAGCGTGTATACCACACGACCCGGCTTTCTGGATGGTGGATATCATAGTTCGCTTGGGAAGGAGCCGAGCGGTCAGACCTATATATACGGAAGTTATTTGATTGAGAATGATCCTAACAATCTCGTGTTTGGGCAAGATGTTTCAATCTTGTCGCATGAACTCGGCGAATGGATGGACGATCCATTCACTGACAACAAGAATGTCTGCGGTGACGGTGGATTGCTGGAAGTCGGCGACCCGCTCGAGTCAG
>CAZCJI010000775.1:0-1148 GCA_964498625.1 uncultured Rhizobium sp. | reverse complement strand
CCGGCATGCTGGTGTTCACGCTCGCGCGCCTCGGTTTCCATACGCCCTGGATCGGCGAGACCAGGGACCGTTTCGAGCCGATGCCGCAGCAGGGTTCGCCAGCAGCCCTTGAACTCGACCCGCGCGGACCGGAGGAAAAGGCGGCATAGTCCTTTTCATGGAAGCCTTTCTGATTTCGCTGTCGACGGTCGCGATCGCCGAGATCGGCGACCGCACGCAGCTGTTGTCGCTGGTTCTCGCCGCGCAGTTCCGCAAGCCCTGGCACGTCACGGCCGGTGTTCTTACGGCGACGATCGCCAACCACGCGGTCGCGGGATTTCTGGGCATCTGGTTTGGGCATTTCCTGACGCCGCGCGTGATCGATCTGGTCGTCGGCGTCAGCATGCTCGCGATGGCGCTCTGGACGCTGAAGCCTGACAAGCTCGAAGAAGATCCCAGTATCGCCCAGCGCAACGCGTTTCTGGCGACGCTGATCGCGTTCTTAATTGCCGAGATCGGCGACAAGACGCAGATCGCGACCATCGCGCTGGCCGCGGGGTATCGCAACCTGTTCGCCGTCGTCGCCGGCACCACGCTGGGCATGATGATCGCGAATGTGCCGGTGATCTTCCTGGGCAGTGCATTCGCCACCAGGCTTCCGCTCAAGGCGATCCATATCGGCGCCGCGATCCTGTTCGCGGTGCTCGGCGTGGTCTTTATCGTACGCGGGCTGGCTTAGGGCTCGGCGGACTCGTCCGCGGGCTCATCTGAAGAGTCGCTGCTGATGACCGGCGCGGGCGGCTCGGCCTCATGCAGCGGCTTCAGCTTCGCGCCGGCTTTGGCCGCACGCTTCTCGGCGCGCTCGCGCTTCTGAGTCGCACGCGTCACCGCGAGATCGAGCTCGAGCTGCGAACAAAGGCCCAGCGTCACCGGATCGACCGCCTTGATGTTGGTCGCGTTCCAGTGCGAGCGCTCGCGGATTTTCTGGATCGTCGCTTTGGTCGTGCCGATCAGCTTGATGATGTCGGCATCGGCGAATTCCGGATGGTTGCGCAGGATCCAGTAGACCGCGTCGGGCTTGTCCTGACGCTTGGAGACCGGCGTGTAGCGCGGTGCCTTCTTCTGCTTGACCGGCGGCATCTTGTGCTTGGCCGGCGCCATCTTCAGGC
>CAZCJI010000774.1:0-1149 GCA_964498625.1 uncultured Rhizobium sp. | reverse complement strand
ATCAACGTAAAATGTCTGAACATCCGCAGTGGTAAACTCGGGATGTTCCACATGAAAGATAAGCGCGCCGGTGTACTCCTTCTCTTCCGGGATGCTCATGACGGGATATTTCAAAAATGCCCTTCCCTCCTGGTCAGTAGTCGCCGCCTCGGGCGCGCCGAAATCTTTACGCCAGCCATAGGCATCCGCGCTGTGGATGCCTTTGACACGAAAGCCAGTCGGTATGACCTTGGCACCCTGAACCGGTTTACCGTCCTGGTCTTGAACGGTGACCTGCACCTGCTTGAATTCGAACGTCGCCGGAGGTGCTCCGGTCGAGCGTTTGACTTTGGAAAAGTCGCATCCGGTCACCGCCAGGAACAGCGCACAAACGAGAGCGATTCCGGCCAGGGATTTTCTCCAATTCCAAGCTCCCGCCCTCCCCTGCTCAAGATGGTTCAAGCGCCGCGCGATTTGCGAATTCGCGTTCAAGGCGAGCCGCGTCTCCACGGCGGGCAATGCGAGAATCCGGAGAGCGAGGCGTGCGAGCAATTGCCGGTAAAAACCGCCATCCTCCAGGTGACCGCACGCGAGTCGATCCGCTTCCTGCTCACAAGCGAGATTATGCGCGGCCGGAATTTTCCAGACCAGCGGATGAAACCAGAATGCCGCCCGAGCTGCCTGCCAGCCCACGCACCAGACTAAATCGTGGCGCCGCACATGCGCGATTTCGTGCGCCAGCAACGCCGACATTTCATCGCAGGACAAATCATCTACCAGCGTGTGCGGCAGGATGATTGCCGGGTGCAACAGCCCGCACAAAAACGAAGACGAAACAGAATCCGAGGTGCGGACGGCCACCGCACGGCGCACGCGCAATTTTGATTGAATTTCCAATGCCAGTTCCTGAATTGAAGGCTCTGCGAGACGGGATTCGCGCCTCACCCGCCATAATTGAACTTGAATAGTAAGGAGGCGCAGAGCGGCAAAGGCGGCTCCCAAACCCCAAGCCAACAGCAACCAGACGCGAACGGGAACAGGCCGGGCGATTGGAACCTTCAAGGGCTGCGTGGCGTTCGGAGTTTTAGGGACATTAACAGCGGGCTGACTTGGCGATGGCTCCTGGGGAGCCGGGTTGACGATGGAGGAAGGAGTTGAACGCGATTCGGG
>CAZCJI010000773.1:0-1149 GCA_964498625.1 uncultured Rhizobium sp. | reverse complement strand
CGGACTGATCGCGCGCAGAGTCGGTCTGTCCCGCGATGCATGGCGGCGGATGCCCGACCGCTCCCGAAGGCTCAGGGAACAATCCCGGCGCAGGTTCCGTGTTCGTCCGGCCGCTCTGAAGAGAAATAGCAGATTGCCTCTGCCAGCGGCAGATATGGCCGGCCGTGAATGCTCAGAAGCAACGCGCCCTCCGCGCGGTCGCCAAAGCTTCCATCATCCTCCTTCGCGAAGACAATCGCGATATATCTGCCCAAATCGCCGTTTCGTTCGATTTTATCCGTGGCGTACGCCACCGACCGGATATTCGGCATCGTGCGAAAATCGCGCTTCACAACAGAGGTGCGCCGTGCTCGGTTCAGTTGGTTCGCAAAGGCATGCATTGGAGTGCCTCCGCATGGAGGCAGACTGCAAGCAGCTTGCGGTCGAAACCTCCAGCCCGAATCGGCGCTCTCATTTTGTTCGGATGGCCGGAATGTGGGCCGCCCTGGCGGACTGCGGACCGTCCGATATCGCGACCGAAAAGCCGAACTGACCGAGCCTGACTATAGGCCCCTCCATGTTGCGTCTCGCGCATTTGCGATGACGTGAAGCAAGGACGAAATCTTGGGAAATCCGGTTGTGCTGGTCGTCGAGGATGAACCACTCATCCGCATGGAAACGGTTCAGATGGTCAAAGACGCCGGCTGCGCGGCGCTCGAGGCGTCCAATACGAACGACGCGATGACGATCCTGGAAGGGCGCCGCGATATTCTCGCGGTCTTTACGGAAATCCGTGTGCCTGGGCACCTGAACGGCATGGAACTGGGCCATGCCATTGCCAAGCGGTGGCCGCTAATTCGCGTGATCGTGACGTCAGGTTTTCTAAAGGCCGACAATCTTCCGGCTGACTGGCGCTATATCTCGAAGCCATATGATGGAGCACAACTCGCCGCCGCGTTGCGTCCGCTTGCGGCCCCACATTTGACGGTTGTGCACTGAGCGCTTGGATCGTCAGCGACCTCCGGATTTCCCGCCCTTCTTGTTTCGCCCCTTCGTATTGCCCTGAACCGCGCTCGCGGGCGGCGTCAAGAATGCATCGAAGCGCTCCTTGACGATGGCGTAGCACTCGCACGATGCCTTTTCGAGGCCGGGCCGATCGAGAACTTGCAT
>CAZCJI010000772.1:0-1151 GCA_964498625.1 uncultured Rhizobium sp. | reverse complement strand
TGTCGTCGAATTCGCATTTGGCGATTAGTGTGGGCGGAGGGATTGGATTCCTGATGCTGCTGAATACGTGGGGCGTGGTGTGGCGCGTGCAGAAACGGTTGATCGCCTGGATGCGTGCGTGTGCCGAGCAGGGCACGCCGATGCCCGCGGAAGCTGCGCGACTGGCGCGCTGGGGGTTTCTGGCGTCGCGCGTTGGATTCTGGCTGTCGTTCCCGATGCTTTTCTTGATGGGCGCGGCGGATCACTATCCGTTCCTGAGCGGCATAACGGATTGATTGCGGCTTTGTATCGCTGCAGACGGCGCAAAATCCCGGCCCACGGCGAGAATTGCAAGAAACTGCAACAACCCTGCGAACGAATTGCCACAGCTACCTTGTCGTGCCCTCTTCCTCGATGAATTGAAACGCGTCCTCTGTGGTGCGATCTGCCGCGTGTGCGCCTGCGAGTGAATTCGCTTCTGTCTTCGTGAATTGAGGGTGGCGGCGCGGGGAAAATTTCGCCGGCTCGAACGTGCCGCGCTTGATGCGGAACACCCACACGAGTTGATGGTGCGCCTTATCTGCCGCGGCTTCCGGCATCAGAGCTGAGTCCACCATCGTCAGGGGACTGAAATCCGAGAAGCCATTTTTGTCCACGTGAATGGGATCGGGCAGAGTACCGTTAAAAATATCGACGTCGTGAGTGAATATCATCACGAAATCCACTTGCGACGTGCCGGAAGCCGGACAAACGCCGGGAAATCTCTTCTGGCGGTTCTGAGCGATCCAGCGGTATTGCGCCGGCGCCAATCCATAGGCGGAAAAGAAGACGCGGCACGAAGGATCCGCGCTCTGATCCTCCGGTTGGGATTCTGGATCGTCTTCCGACTCGGTAGCGGCTACGGGACGCATGCTCGCCGCCCCTGGCTGCTTCATGCTGGTATTTGTGGGAAGCGCGATGGGGCCTTTCTCGACAGCGGTTTCAATTCTGGGAGCCATATTCGCGGGTGAATTGGCCGATGCCGAAGTCGTGGTGGTGTTCGCGGGAGGTGGTGGGGGCGGCGGCAATGGCTTCTTCACCATCGGCACCACCGGCGGCTTCGTTGTTTTCTTGGGCGCTACGGAGACAGGTTTTACGTTTGCTGCAGTAGCAGGTGCAGGTGAGGGCGACGC
>CAZCJI010000771.1:0-1151 GCA_964498625.1 uncultured Rhizobium sp. | reverse complement strand
CAATCTTGTCGCATGAACTCGGCGAATGGATGGACGATCCATTCACTGACAATAGAATGTCTGCGGTGACGGTGGATTGCTGGAAGTCGGCGACCCGCTCGAGTCAGAAACTAACTACGGCACCTTCGTCGTCACACTCCAGAATCGCTTGTATCATATTCAAGATTTAGTTTTTTGCCGTACTTCGGAGCGCCCCGCAAGAACTCGGTCAATCAGTTGCTTGATTTCCTCGGGACCACAAACTCGGCGTTCTGCACTCTTTACACCTTCACGGGTGGAACCGATGGCGGCAACCCTGTTGCCAGATTGATCGAAGACAAGTCGGGTAATTTCTACGGCACAACTTCCGGTGGTGGTACTGCAGGGGGTGGCACTGTTTTCAAGCTTGCGCCGGATGGAAGCGAAACAGTGCTCTACAATTTTTGTTCTCAGATGAATTGCAGCGACGGCGCGTTTCCCGGGGCTGGCCTAATCGCGGATGGTGCGAGCAATCTCTATGGCACAACGACCCAAGGCGGAGTGGGCATCGGCTTTAGTGGGGCAGGCGGTGGTACTCTGTTTAAGCTCGCGCCGGATGGCACCGAAACAGTACTCTACAATTTCTGTTCTCAGACGAAATGCAGCGACGGCTGGGGGCCCGCCGCCAGCCTACTCGCCGATGAATCGGGCAATTTCTACAGCACGACCGGCGCCGGCGGAACGGGCTGCTCCCGCGGTGGCTGCGGCACGGTTTTTAAGCTTGCACCGGACGGAACTGAAACGGTGCTCCATGACTTCGCAGGCAAAAAAGATGGTGCATACCTTGGGGCCGGTTTGGTCGCCGATAGTGCGGGCAATCTCTACGGCGAGACAGGGCAAGGTGGCGATAAGGGCTGCAATTGCGGTACGGTTTTCGAGCTTACACCGGAAGGAGCCAAATCGGTACTCCATGCATTCCGGAGCGATGGCGATGGCTTCGCCCCCCAAGGCGGCTTGATGTTAGACAGCGCGGGCAACCTTTACGGATCGGCGAATGACGTGTTCAAGCTTACTCCGGACGGCACACTCAAGGTGCTCCATTACTTCTCGGGCGGGAGCGATGGCGGCGTCCCCAACGGGGATTTGATCGCCGATAGCATGGGTAATCTCTACGGCACTACCATTCTTGGCGG
>CAZCJI010000770.1:0-1154 GCA_964498625.1 uncultured Rhizobium sp. | reverse complement strand
AGAAAGCGCACCGCTTCGGGGGACGGACCCGGCGTATGCGCGCCGTCTTCTCGCCGGTTGGTGTAGGCGTCTCCCGTGCGCTTCGACCAGTCGCTGCGGAACAGCACCCAGGAGCGCGCGGGGATGCGGCCGTTTCGCTTTTCCCAGTCGTCGATATCCATATTGGAGAGAAGGAAGTCCGGATTCTCAGCGCATTGCTTGGAGAAGTCGAGGACAACGGTCGGCGCGATGAAGTCCTTGGGGATGATCGTCTCCAGCGTGTTGTTCTTGAGATCCTTGCCCGTCACCCAGTGAACCGGTGCATCGAAATGCGTTCCTGTGTGTTCGCCGACGGTGAAATTGTTCCAATACCAAGCAACACCGCGCTCATCGTAGTGCGAAATCTCCTCCATCTTGAACGGCGCGCACTGGCCGAATGGCGGCGGCAGGACCAGCGTCGGCGTATCGGCGGATAAGGTTTGGGTCAGATCGATCGTGCGGATTTTTCCCGAAGAAACCCCGGCGGCAAAGGCCTGGAGCGCGGATTGGCTCATCTCGTCCTCGATGTTTTCCAGCGCGGACAGTGTGGGCAAAACCCCTTGAAAAAGCAACGAAACCGGGCGACCCGAAAAATATTTTAGTCTTGAATATTTTATACATGAAATATATAAGGCAGCGACTCAGTCGAGGCGGCATCGATGAAAATTGCGTGCGTGGGCGCGGGACCGGGCGGCCTTTATTTCGCGATCTCGATGAAGCTGCGCGATCCCTCGCACGAAGTCGTCGTCTTCGAACGAAACAAACCCGGCGATACGTTCGGCTGGGGTGTCGTCTTCTCCGACCAGACAATGGAGAACCTGAAAGCCAACGATCCCTTGAGCGCGCAGACCATGATCGCCGAACTCGCGCATTGGGATGACATCGATGTGCATGTGAACGGCGCGAAGATCACGTCCTCGGGCCACGGCTTCATCGGCATCGGGCGCAAGCGGTTGCTCGAAATCCTTCGGACGCGCGCGCGCGATCTGGGCGTTGTCCTGCGCTTCGAAACCGAAATCGAGCCGGAGAGCGAAGTGTTGAAGAATTTCGATCTGGTAATCGCCTCGGATGGTATCAACAGCAAATTCCGTGCGGCCCACGCGCAAGAATACAGCACTGAGATCAAGATCCGCCGC
>CAZCJI010000769.1:0-1158 GCA_964498625.1 uncultured Rhizobium sp. | reverse complement strand
TGGCGCTGGGTTTTGGATACAGTGGGACGGGACTGCGATCGCCATGGAAGACTTTGGTCAACATGGAGGTAACAGCGGTCATATTACCAGGCTGCAAGTGTCCGGCTCAAGCATCCAAGTGATCGGAACAGTTAGCCTTATCGGAAAGCTTTCGATCGCGCAACCGTGGCTGCAAGGCGGTACGTTTATCGCCTCGATTTACGAGCGTCGTAGGGCGCATCGTCACGATGTTAAGCCGCTCCATCGGAGCTCGTTCAATAAAGCTACAGCGTTAGCGTTTTGGGACTATCCGAACGGTGGCAAAGAAACTCAGACGATTCCGTGGACTGAGTTTAATCGCAAAGCTGGGATTCGAGCAATTACGATATCGGTGTCGCCGACGAATTAGGGAACCGCACGAACCTCTCCGAACCCTCGTGCCCCGCTAGCCACGCCACCGCGCCGGCCAGGCGCCGATCGACACCGCCGGTGGCTCGCACCGCCTCGCATTCCCTTTACTCGAAAGTGGCCTGCCTAGCTTGTAGATCAACCGTATACCGGCCACGTCGCACACCCAAACACCGATTCAGCTCCCAGGTCTAGCGTTAGTGAGGGTTCCGTAGTGGGCAATGGTCTTTGCTCAGATCCGCAGGGAAACGTCTTTATTCCAGTCGACGTGAGCACCTTGAGAGCGTGTTCGAGAGTGCTTGGAAGCACTTTGCCAACCTTCGAAAGCGAGATTGCTCGCCCGAGGCGCGACGTAGTAGGCAGGGTCAAGTTTCTCCACCGCATTCGGGTCGCCAGTGGCCCAGCACAGACAGGACAAATGGCCCTTCATCTTGGCTCCGAAAGGTGACACGTTATTGGTAGCGTCGACGGTGGAAGGTCGTCGAGAGCTTCGTTTGCACCAGGAGACACTGTATGGATCACCTTCGCAAAATCGCGGGAGCCTGCTTTAGCGCGGCGCTCTTAACGGCGTGCGGTGGGGCTGGCAATGGCATCGTCCCCACAACCAAGACGCCGAACGCGTCGCTTCGCACCGTGACTAACGAAAGCGTTCTGTATAGCTTCAAGGGATACACCCGCCACGACGGGCAGGGGCCTTACGCGGGCCTGATCTCCCTCAACGGCCTACTCTACGGCACGACGAGCGAAGGGGGTAGTGGAAAAGCTTGCCGA
>CAZCJI010000768.1:0-1159 GCA_964498625.1 uncultured Rhizobium sp. | reverse complement strand
TTTGGTGTTGCGTGTCTTTCTGTGGTGTGCTCTCCCGACCCCGGTCTTTATACCCCACCCCCCCGCAACCCCGCGGCCCGTCCCCGGGGGCTTTCTGCACCCCCCACGGGTCGTTCCGCAACATTCCCTGCCGCCAGGAATTCGCTTCCTTCTCGGACGAAAGCTGGACGCTGCCGCAGGTGTCCGTCGGAATCTGGGCGGGCTTCGTGTTCATCAATCCCGCGCCCAATCCGCAGCCATTGATGGACTTCCTGGGCGACCTCGTACCCCAATTCGACCGCTGGGCTATCGATCGGCGTTATGTCGGGATGCACGTCATCAAGAAGCAGCGCTGCAATTGGAAAGTGGCGCAAGAAGCCTTCATGGAGGCCTACCACGTGTCCGTCACGCACCCGCAAGCGGCGCGCGGCTATGGCGACGTCGCCTCGCAATATGACGCATTCGAGTCCTACAGCCGCGCAATTTCGCCGCGCGCGATACAAAGCCCACTTCTCAAGAAAACGCTCAACGAGCAGGACATCATCGATCAAGTTCGCGAAACGCGGACCGGAGAACAGCTGAATATCGCGGAACTGCCCGAGGGAACGACGGCCCGCAGATATTTGTGCGAACTCAACCGCAGCGGCATGCGCAAAGCCGTCGGCGACGACGTCGACAAATGGTCCGTGGCCGAGCTTGTCGATCATTTCTACTACACGGTATTCCCCAACTTTCATCCCTGGGGGTCGACGTCGCAGTTCATGTACCGTTTCCGGCCGAACGGCGATGATCATCTGACGTCATTGATGGAATTCATCGCCTTGCCGACATTCACGGGAGACAGGCCCCCGCCGGCCAAACCAATCATGGTGGACTTCGATGAATCCTGGACAGCCTCGCTGGGCTCGACAGGACTCATCCTGGATCATGACTCTCTCAATCTGCCGCGCGTGCAGCAGGGTCTTGCGGCAACGAGGCAGAAGACCACCCGACTCGCCACAGGACAGGAGAACAAGATCCGGCATTTCTACCGGGTTTATGCAGAGCGGATCGGCGAGGATTGGGGTCAGCGGGAAGCCGGCGCGTAGAAGCTCCGATGCGCGGTGCATAACTGTCGGCCCAGGGCATCGCCGTGCCGCCATCCACGTGGATGATCTGTCCCGTGATGAAATCGCCTACG
>CAZCJI010000767.1:0-1160 GCA_964498625.1 uncultured Rhizobium sp. | reverse complement strand
ATCCGTTTCCGGGGCCGGGGCTTGCGATCCGCGTGCCGGGCGAGATCACGCGCGACAAGCTCGAAATCCTGCGCAAGGCCGACACCGTCTATCTCGACGAAATCCGCAAAGCGGGCTTGTACGACAAGATCTGGCAGGCGTTCGCGGTTCTTCTTCCCGTGCGCACCGTGGGCGTGATGGGCGACGGCCGCACGTATGATTATGTGTTGGCACTGCGCGCCGTCACGAGCAGCGACGGCATGACCGCCGACTACTACCCGTTCGAACATTCGTTCCTGGCGCGTGTCAGCACAAGAATCGTGAACGAAGTCCGCGGCGTCAACCGCGTGGTGTACGACATCACGAGCAAACCGCCGGGCACGATTGAGTGGGAGTGAGGGGCTAAAGAAATGCCGAAGCGCCGTCTAACAGACGACGAGAGATCGATTGGGCGCTCGCGGGGCATTTCCATATTTCGAGTTTTGCCGTTTGTGTTGATGTTGATTGCCGTCATCGTGATGAGCACTGACGATCAGATCTTTCAACAATGCATTGGCAGGCCGCTCGACGAACATGGTCGCGCTGCGGCCTGGGGTCGTTTTCTTGTCTCTATCCCTTGTAGTCCATACTACCTTCGCGATTTCGCCAACCACTGGCTCAATATTTCCGTGTTCTTCATCAGCGCGATTCTTGCGATTCCTCAGGTTTTCTGGATGAGAAGGCACGAAGCCTATTGGAATTCGGTTCGGGAAAAAGAAAGAGCTAAAAGAGCTGACAAATCGACTCAGAATGGTGCGAAATCGGGAGCCGACAGTGCCCGCGGGCAGGACTAAGTGGAGTGAGTTTTTCCATAGGGGGCAGCTGAATTGGACATCACTGAAGCACTCGCAGAAGAGTACTTAAGAAAATACTTCGGCGTTGTGAAATACGAACCCGATGGAAATATCCCACCGGATTTTCTCTGTGACGGACGTGTAGCGGTTGAGGTGCGTCGGTTAAATCAAAATTATGATGATGGTGATGGCTTAAGAGGGCTTGAGGAGACCTCGATCCCGCTCGACAAGAAGATCCGTAATCTTTTGATTTCATTAGGGCCGCCCACAGCCGATAAGTGTTGGTTTGTGTTTTACCGCTTTCAAAGGCCGATTCAGCGCTGGAAGTATTTGAAATTGGGTTTGGAA
>CAZCJI010000766.1:0-1161 GCA_964498625.1 uncultured Rhizobium sp. | reverse complement strand
AAGCCCGCCGCAACGACGTAGGTTGCGATCATGTGGGTGCGCTTCATGGACGTCCCTCGCTGACAAAAGCGAGGGATATTAGACCCGAGCCTTCGGGGCGCAATGGTGCGGCGGTTCCCCCATGTCGCTCACGACAATTCGGGACAATTGCGGAGCCTACAGCTTTACCGTCCCACGTGAATGCTGGTTAGCGAACCCAGCAATCCGAACACCTGCAGCAACCAGATCACGACTGCGATCACGACCACGGCGTTGAGCAGGCTTTTGATCGTGCCCTGCATCGGGATGTAGGTGTTGATGAGCCAGAGCAATACGCCAACGACAATCAGAACAAGGACGATTGTGAGCAGCGGCATGGAAATATCCTCTCGGAACCGGACCTAAAACGCCCGGCCCGAGAGGAAAGTTCCCTCAAATCACACTGCGCTGTCGGGCCCGACGCGGACGAGCATCTTGCCGAAGTTTTCGCCCTTGAAGAGGCCCATGAAGGCCTGCGGCGCGCTTTCCAGTCCGTCAACGATGGTCTCGCGCACTTTCATCTTTCCTTCCTTCGCCCACGCCGCCATGTCGCGGATGAACTCGGGAAGCATGTTGAAGTGATCGGAGACGATGAAACCACGAACGGTGAGCCTCAGACCCACGATCATGATCGTGTTGCGCGGGCCCGGCGGCATCTCGGTTGCGTTGTACTGCTCGATCATGCCGCATTCGGCGAGACGGCCGAACGGACGCATCTTTGCGATCGCCGCTTCGAGATGCGTGCCGCCGACATTGTCGAAGTACACGCCGATGCCGTCCGGAAACGCGTTGGCGACCGCGGCATGCAGATCGCCGCAGGTCTTGTAGTTGATGACCTCATCGCAGCCGATCGATTTCAAGTATCCGCATTTGTCGTCCGATCCCGCGGAGCCGACGATGTGTTTGCAGCCTTTCGCCTTTGCGATCTGCACGACGACCTGGCCGACCGCGCCCGATGCCGCCGATACGAACACGGAATCTTCGGGCTTGAACTCGGCGATCTTGAGCAGGCCGACATAGGCGGTGAGACCGGGCATGCCGAACGTGCCGAGGAAACTCTGGATGCCGACGCCGGGAATCGGATCGACCTTCTGCATCATCTCCATGCCGGTGGAGACATACATCTCGCGCCAGCCGGCCATG
>CAZCJI010000765.1:0-1164 GCA_964498625.1 uncultured Rhizobium sp. | reverse complement strand
GCCTGGGTAACGAAGATGACCGCCGGAAAGCTTTTTTCAGGGTTTCAGCCCCTGAAGGGGCCGGAGTCGTGCGCTCGAGCAAACTCTCACCCAGGCATAAACAGGATTATGCAGTTGCTACCGCGGTGCGGATCCGCACCGCGTTGACGAGGAGCTTTCCTTGAACCCACAGTCGGACACGATTTAGATGGCGAACCCAGGTTGGCAGCGCGTTCAGACCGCCGCCGAAGCAAACCAAACCGCTAAAGTCACGTTCGATGTCGTTACGACACCGGTACAGGGCCTTTCCAAAGACTGTGCCCAGCATTGCCAGGCCGCGCAGGCGAAATGCGCTCTGACGGTGATGGCCCCGGCCGGCGTTGCCGCGAATCGGCGGTGCCACGAGCTGATGGCCTTTCGCACCTACCTTGTCGTGCAGAGGCCCCGAGTCGAACGTCTTATCTCCCAACAGGTAGCCACCGCCGCGCAGCCTGGGGACAAGCGTTTCAGCTATCCGGGGTTCACTTTCATTCATCGGTGTCACGCACCAAGCAATGGGCAAGCAATCGTTGCCCCAGATTGCGTGCAGCTTATAACCCTTGATCCAAATGCTCCCACGGCGACCGACGCCGGCCTCCCGATCCTTCCCGCAACATCCGATCGGCAACGGTTTTCCGTCCACAAACTTCACCCATTCTGCTTGCGGCCGTTGGAGCGAGTGCTCCATACATTCCAGCAGGAATTCGACGGGGCGGCTGCGAAGCCGCCGGCTCATCGTACTCTGCGAAGGCAGCCCCGCCGTTTGCAAGTCCGCGGGCCAATTACCGGATCGGCACGCCCAGGAAATGGGCCGATCCCAAACCAGCGACCATAAATAAACACCCACGATCGTCGCCACGCTGTAGCGCACCCCCGGTGACCAGCCCATGCTCAATTTGACGGCCAAAGCGTATAGTAACTCCCAGCGTTCGCGTTCCATAACTCGTCTCCTTTCTTGCTCTAGAGACGATTATGAGCGCGAACGCGTTGTCGTTCAGCAGACTACCGCCAGCAGTTGCATAATCCTGTTCATGCCTGGGTCCGATAGTCGCGAAAGCGACTGATCATTCGCGGCCCCTTCAGGGGCTGAAGCCCCGCTCTGCGTCATAAACTGGGACGGGAATCGGCATTCGGATACCCAGGCGT
>CAZCJI010000764.1:0-1168 GCA_964498625.1 uncultured Rhizobium sp. | reverse complement strand
CGCCCTCCGCCATTCACGATCTGACGTGCGACGGTGTGCGCTCGATCTGCGTCTCCTATCTCGAGCCGGGCAGTCCCAAGAATGCCCGCTACCTGGCGCGGCGGCTGCGCAAACGCATGCCGGGCCTGCCGCTGATTGCCGGCTTCTGGAGCGTGATCGAGGACGACACGCATTATCTCGACAGCTTCGAAGCAACCGAGTGCGACTTCCTCGCCAACAATCTGCGCCAGGCGGTCGAGCAGGTGATCACGCTGATGCGCCGCAATGACGGCCATTTCGTCAGCACGGTGGAGCGGCACGAGGAAGAAGCTGTGACCGACTGACGGCCGGGCGTCTCGCGGCCTAGACGAAGCCGTCCTGCGTGACGGTGACGTTGAATCCCAGTGCATTGGCTGCGACCTGGACCCGTGCATCCGCCTGGCAGGCGAGCGCCTGGACGATGGTGGTTCCCAGGCCGGCCATTTTCTCCTTTGCATCTCTTGGGGGGATGCCCCTGCCGTTATCCCGCACCGCAAGGCGCCAGCCCGCTTTGCCGTTCTCGTAGGTCACGTTTATCCGGCAGTCCGCATCGTCCGCCACGAAGGCGTGCTTGAGGGCATTGATCACCAGTTCGGTGACGATCAGACCGATATTGACCGCCTCTTCCGCGCCGACCGCTCCGGGGTCGGCCTTCACGTCCAGGGCAATGGGCCGCAATCCGTCGACCAGGGTCTCCTCGAGGTTCTCGCAGAGGTCGGAGAGATAGGGCCCGAGTTCGACGCGCTCGCCGTTCTCGGACACCTGAAGCCGTTTCTGGATCGCGGCGATCGACATGATCCGCCCATGCGCATCGCGCAGATGCAGCCGCGCCTCTTCCGAGGCCACGGTGCGCGCCTTCTGGAGGAGGATGCTGGCGAGAATCTGCAGGCTGTTGCCCATGCGATGCTGCATCTCCCGCAGCAGAACATCCTTCTGCCGCAGCAGCTGAGCCAGGTCCTTCTCGGGCGAATGGAATGTATCGGCCGCCGAATGCGCGGTCCCGACGCCATGACTGGCGCGGATGCAACAACTGTCCATTGAACCCCTCCAACGGTCGAATATCTGTTCAGGCGCGTCTACCAGTATTCGGGCGGCGAATTCTTCAGGGCGTGGTTCTCGACGGACAGCTGCGCAAGCACATGGCGGAGCC
>CAZCJI010000763.1:0-1177 GCA_964498625.1 uncultured Rhizobium sp. | reverse complement strand
TGTCGCCCAGGCCCAGCACGTCCTGCAGCCGGTCGCGATAGCGCAGCGTCTCGCCGAACAGCTTGCCGGTGTTCAGGAAGAGGATCGGGGTCGCCGGATCGATCTGCGCAACGAGATGGAGCAGCACCGCGGATTCGGAGCCGAAGGAGGAGACCACGGCGCTCTTGCCCTTGAACTCGCCTTCCAGCGCGAGCTCGAGGATGCCGTGCGCATCGCGGCCCCGGGCCGCGTCCTGGAGCTGTCCGAGCTTGGCGAGGATCAGCGGGTCGGGCGTGCCCGCCCCTGCCCGGTCGAAGGCGCGGGGGCTGATGCCGCGGGAGCGGTCGATGACGGTGACGGTCGCGCTCAAGACAGCCAGCCCCTCTCCGACACCAGCGCGCGGGTGCGGCGCGAGACTTCGTCGGGGGCGAGCCCGCTGGCGCGCCAGACGGCGCGGGTGGCGCCGAGATCGGCGAGGCGCGAGGTCCATTCCGGGCCGAACTGGCTCTCCAGCCATTCGCGCAGGCGACGGGCAAGGCCGGGCGCGTGGCCGCCGGTCGAGGCGGTCAGGACGAGATCGCCGCGCCGGACGATGGCGGGGACGTGGAAATCGCAGAACTCGGGGACGTCCTCGACATTGACCAGGATGCCGACGGCGCGGGCCTCGGCCGCCAGGGCTTGGGCGGCGTTCCGGTCCAGGCCGGCGACGAACAACACGTCCAGCCGCGGCAGGGCCGCCGAGAGGTTCACGGGAACGGCTTCGATCCCGGCCTCGGCCAGAAGGGCGGCGCGGCGGGCATAGCCCTCTCCGACGCCGGCAAGGCCGATGCGGACGATCTCGGGATTGAGCAGAATGGGGAGCAAGGTGGCCTCCGCCCCGGCCACCGGGCCGGTTCTACAGCAGAGGTACGCATGGTCCTGCTAAAATGCAAGAACGGGGTGGGGAATGAAATTATTCACATCAGAGCGATGTGGAATTACGTATAGCCCTTCAGGATATCGGTGATCGAGACGCCGATCTTGTCGCCATGGATGACGATCTCGCCCTTCGCCACGGGCTTGTCGTTGGCGAGGATGAGCACCGGATCGTCCTGCTTGGAGTCGAGCTCGATCACCGCGCCGCGGCCCATGCGCAGGAGCTGATGCATCGGAATCGTGGAACTGCCGAGCACCACCGAGATTTCGACTTTGACGCCGG
>CAZCJI010000762.1:0-1177 GCA_964498625.1 uncultured Rhizobium sp. | reverse complement strand
CCGCCGTGAACGAGGCGCCGAACGATGTGGGAGCCAATATAGCCCGAGGCCCCGGTAACAAAGTAGGTAGACATAGCCGCATCCGAATGGCCGCCACCAATATAGACAACTGTCAACCGTCGCGATGCAAGCGGAATGTGTTAGCTGAAATCCTTGATAAACGAGGCGATCGCCTCGACGAGGAGCTCCACTTCGCATTCGGCATCGAAGATATTTTCGGCGAAGGCCGCGTAAAGCGACAGCTGCTCGAGCTGGTAGAACAAAAGGTGGGCCTGCGCGACACGCTGCTTTTCGCGGGGGCCTCGCGCCGTAGGGCTTATGCGAAAAGCGGGGATGCTGTCCCCGAGCATGGAAATGTGCCGATCGCGGCTCAACGCGAAGGTCTGCCAGATGTCGGCGTTATAGGACGCGGCCCGGTAGAACAGGGTGAGCTGCAGCCTCGAACGGCGCGAAACGCGGACGACAAGTCGTACGAATTCGCCAATCTTGCTCTTAGTCGGGTTGTGGTCTGTTCCGAACCAGCGGTACACGACATCGAGCTTGCTTGAACCTTCGCGCACGATGTCGACAAGGATCGCTTCTTTGTCCGGATAGTGCAGGTAGAAAGCGGCTCGGCTCAAACCAGCAGCCTTGGCGATATCGTCGATCGAAAGCTCAAAGTAGTTTTGCGAAAAGAAGAGGCTGCGCGCCGCAGAAAGCAGACGCTCTCGGGTTGCATGGCGCCGCACGTCCTTGCGCTTCGGGGTCTCAACGTCACGGCGCCGGTCTCCTGGCGCTTTTCGAGGGCTAAGGCTTGGCACGGCGGCTCCACGGTTCGGCTGATTCGGGCCAGAATCTGCCACGCACCAATCTAAACAACTGCCAACCAATACTCCAACTGGCGGCCGCAGCCGGCTTCTGCCAGCAGATATGGCGCCGCCAACACCATCACGTTACGAAATCGAAACAGACCAACCCGCGCTTTGACCGCATCTAAAGGTAGACACGTGTTGACAAACCTTGCCCGCCATGGTGTACAGTTGTCTATAAACCCACGACAACGATCAATGAAGTTTGTGGGATAGGGGAGGCACATTTGAAACACCGCGTTCTCATTGCGTCGATTGCTGCCTTGAGCGGATTGAGCGGCACAGTTCCGGTTTATGCACAAACTGCCGACACCAGCGGGGCGTTGGAG
>CAZCJI010000761.1:0-1178 GCA_964498625.1 uncultured Rhizobium sp. | reverse complement strand
AGCCTGGTCGCGGACAACCGGCATTTCGAGTTCTTCTGGTTTCCCTATGCCGATGTCGCGGTGTGCAAGACGCTGAACGAAACCGATGCGCCGGCGCCGGAGCCGCGCAGCGCCGGGGAGATGTACGAGCGCGGCGAGCAATCGACATCGGATCAGCGCGCGTTTGGCTGGATCAACGAAGCGTTGCCCTATGCGCCGTTCATGCTCAAATCGGCGCACAAATTGTTTTCAAACCTGATGCCATCGAAGGGCAAGGTGCGCTGGAGCCACGAGATCTTCCCAAGCCCGCGCACGACGCGCTTCAACGAAATGGAATATGCACTGCCCTATGATCGCGGGCTCGATACGCTGCGCGAGATCGTGGAGATAGTGCGCAAGAAGCGCATCAACACGGGCTTTCCGATCGAATACCGCACGGTGGCAAGCGACGATGTCTGGATGAGCCCGTTTTATGGGCGCGAATCCGCCACAATCGCCGTGCATCAATATCACCGGGTCGATACGGGGAAGCTTTTCGATGCGTGCGAGGCCATCTTCCGCGCGAACGAGGGCCGGCCGCATTGGGGCAAACGCCACACGCGCGCGGCCACAGAGCTGGCGGCGCTCTATCCCAAATTCGACGATTTCCGCGCCGTTCGGCGCAGGCTTGATCCGTCCGGCAAATTCCTCAACCCGCATCTCAAGGGCATGTTCGAATAGGGAAGGGGTTTGATGCGCAAACGGACCATGTTCGGAATCCTCTCGGGGCTCGGCGCGATGATCCTGACCGTGCTCGCGGATTCGAACTGGGTGCTGGCCGCGATCGTGGGCGTGGGTCTGGGCGCGGTGGTGTTCACCTTCGTGCATGCCTATCCGCATGACATCGCGCCGCCGAGCGACCGCCGGCACGAGAACACGCTGCGCAGGCGCGCCGCCGCTCAGCGCGAGAGCTTGCGATAGAAACAGCTCGGCGCGCCGGTGTGACAGGCGGGACCGGTTTGATCGACCTTGAGAAGCAGCGCGTCGCCGTCGCAATCGATCCAGGCTTCGACGAGATTCTGCGTATGGCCGGACGTGGCGCCCTTGCGCCAGACTTCCTGCCGCGAGCGCGACCAGTAGGTGACTTCGCCGGTCTGAAACGTTTCTTCGAGCGTGTCGCGATTCATCCACGCGACCATCAGGACTGCGCCGGTCTTTGC
>CAZCJI010000760.1:0-1179 GCA_964498625.1 uncultured Rhizobium sp. | reverse complement strand
GCATCAGGGCATTTCGTATCTGCTGTTTCCAATGAGTACGCCGGGAATCGAAGTGCGCCCGCTCAAAACGATGACGGGGTCGGCGGAATTCAACGAAGTGTTCTTCACCGATGTGCGCGTGCCGCAGGATTCAGTGGTCGCTGGACGCGGGCAAGGCTGGTTCGTCGCCAACGCCACGCTGAAACATGAGCGCGGCATGCTGGGCGATCCCAATGCCGGTCAGACGCGGCTGAAACAGATCATCGAGCTGATGCAGACCGAAACCGTCGGCGGCGAGAAGCTCATGGACAATCCGGTGTTCCGCGACCGGCTGATGAAATTGCAGGCGCGCGTGCTGGCGATGCAGTTTCATGGGCTTCGTTTGCTGACGGCGGGCGCGACTGGCGACGATGTCGGCATCGCGCGGCTGATCGTGAAACTGGAAGGTTGCGAGTTGAACCATCAGCTCGCGGCGTTTGCCATCGATGTGTTGGGCGAGCTTGGCGTGCTGTATGGCGAGAGTCCGCACATCCGCAATCACGGCCGCTGGCAGTGGATGTATATGTTCGACCTTGGCCTCATCATCGGCGGCGGCACCGCGCAGATCCAGAAGAACATCATCTCGGAACGCGGGCTCGGCATGCCGCGCGAACCGAAACTGGCGGTGGGGTAAGCAACAACTGTCATCCTCCGGTCGCGCGGGCGCGATCCGGGGGATCCAATTTCTTCTTTTAAAAACAAAATGGATCGCCCGCATAAAGCGGGCGATGACAAGTCGGTAGAAAGAGCAAGACTATGGAATTCGGATTAAGCGCCGACCAGAAAATGATGCAGGAAAGCGTCGAGCGCACGCTCGTGCGTTCCTGTCCGCTCGATCGCGTTCGGAAGGCGGCGGAGACAAACGCGATGGCGCGCGATGTGTGGGATGGATTGGTGGACCTTGGCGCGCCGGCCATCCTCATTCCGGAAAAGCATGGCGGGCTCGATCTCAATCTGCTCGATGCCGCGCTGGTGTCGGAAATGCTCGGCCGTCACGTCACGCCAGTGCCGTTTATTGCGAGCGCCGTGATGGCGCCGCTGGCACTGATGCAATCGGGATCGCCCGCACAGCAATCGGAATGGTTGCCGAAACTCGCTAGCGGCAACACGACGGCGGGCGTCGCTATCAGCGAAAGCGTATCGGGCGCGCGCGACGGCGCG
>CAZCJI010000759.1:0-1179 GCA_964498625.1 uncultured Rhizobium sp. | reverse complement strand
GAACTCGCAGCGAGTCCCCACTCCAGTGCGGCCACGCAAGCGCTGGCACAGCTCGGCGGCGTTAAGAACGCGCCGTAGCGTGTCGGACTACGGTGTTATCCAACCGCCGAGAACGGTCCCGTAGGGCAAAATGAGCAGGTGGATCACATCTAAGGGAACGTGGTGCCGTATCGCGAATTCCCCACCGAAATGACGGGGATTGCGATGGCCGTATCGAGTCAGCGGCGCCGCGGTTTATGCTTAAGCGTGGTTGTAGCCGCTCTTTCAGGCTGCAGCGGAGGCGCGACGCCAATCGGCATGTCAGAAATTCCGCAGCGCGAGGTACTCGCAATGGAGGCTGGCGCGCGAGGATCGTGGATGACGCCGGAGGCTAAGAAAGGCCCGTTGCTCTATGTGGGTGGCCTCACTGACGTCTACGTTTACTCATACCCCAAGGGTTCCTTGGTGGGTACGCTGACCGGTTTCTATGAGGCCACCGGGCTATGCTCGGACAAGCGCGGCAACGTTTGGATCGCCAATGCAGATAACGACGAAGGCCGTGGATATGTCGTCGAATACGCGCACGGCGGTACGACCGCAATTAAGATGCTCACTGCGCCTTACATTTCACCTCAAGGCTGTTCGGTCGATCCCGTAAGCGGAGATCTGGCTGTGGCTAGCGGTGGCTACGATTGCTGCGGGAGTTCCTTATTGATATATCCCGAGGCGAGTGGAACGCCGGCTGTCTACGATGGCTACGGGCTGTTCTGGCCCTTCATTGGCTGCACATACGATAACAATGGGAACGTATATGTAGCAACTGGTGAGAGGTTCTACAGGGCCGCCACACTGTGGCTTCCAAAGGGAGGGTCGTCGTTGTCACTCTTCCCTATCTATCCCAAGACGTATCCGCACCATGGCATACAGTTCGATGGGACGTATCTCGTAACCGAGGGGCGAAATACGAAGATTTTCCAGAATGTTCTCGAGGGTAGCGAAGCCCATCGTCACGGGCCGAAAATCGTGATCTCGCCGTATGATCCCGAGTATTACTGGATTCAGGGATCACGAATTCTTGGTACAGCCTACTCGAGGGTTGCCTTCTGGCGTTATCCGGAGGGCGGAGCGGCAGTTAAGGAGTTCGACACTCCTGGTCGCGTTGAAGGCCTCACCGTCAGCGTAGTGCCCCGCCGCTAGGCA
>CAZCJI010000758.1:0-1181 GCA_964498625.1 uncultured Rhizobium sp. | reverse complement strand
ACGAGAGCCCGGCCGCGCGAAGCGCGGGGCGCGCGACTCTTCGAACTCGACATGAGCTCCTTGGCGCAGCTGTTCGACGCGATGTCTGGATGCCGATGCAGAAGGACAGAACTGTGATAAAATCGCGAACCACTTCTTGAAGCTCCACTCAAGGACGCTCCGGTCCGGATTGACAATCCCGGGCTTTCACAATGCGACTGGGTTCGCCGAGAATTTTCTTGGGCAGAAGTTGAATCGCTAAGCGCTCAGCCGCGAGTTCGTCCTATCACCCACCCATCGCCTTTTACGGTGCCCGGTCTTGCACACTTCCGAAATGCCTCGCGAGGTAGATTCCCAGGAGCAACACGCCCGCTGCCAACGAATAGCAGTCAGCATTCGGCCCGATCGCCACAGGGTGAAGGGAAAGCAGGAACAGACCAATCGCAAGATTGAGCGCGCCCCAGAGAAAATTCACTAACGGCGAGGAATTGCCAATCCCACGGGGCCGCGCGAACGGCGTCGGAAACGGCATGCCCTGCAAGCCCGCGACGAGGTGCGGAACGCTGTTGCAAAGAAACGCTCCGGCGAAGAAGAGCGCAACGTAGCTCATATATTTCTCCATCAGTGGAACGCCGGCTCAACCGGCGGCGCGAGAAGCGCAATCAGCTCCCGGACGTCGGCAAGCGTATCGAGAGAAAGAACCATGCTTTCGATTTTCGCCGCACGCTCCGGCGCAACGACATCCTTGGTGAGCGTCCGGAACTTGGCTTGCACGTCGTGTGCAGGAAGCGGCGAAAGAACGCCGCGCGACGCGGCAACTTCGCACTCTTCCGAGGTCCCGTCGGCGAAGCGAACAACGAGTCGCGTGGCGCCGCGGCCTCTTGGACCGGCCTTGTCGAACTCCGGCTCGTGATGCGCTTCGATCTTCGGAATCAGAGCCCAAACATCGTCGGCCGCGATGCGTTGCGGCGTGAATTGCGCTAGGAGTGCAGCACCATCCAGGATCGCAACCGCCAGCGCATAGGCGACGTTCATCTGCGCGCCGACCGGCTCGACCGGTCGCTGCAACCTCCACCATCCGTGGTGATAGTCAGCATGGGACATGTAGACATCCACATGGGCGATGTCGTCCGCGCGCAAGGGTCGACGCCCAGCAACCTCGAACAGTGCATCGAGCGGTGCGTGCAGCGCACCCATCGCCG
>CAZCJI010000757.1:0-1182 GCA_964498625.1 uncultured Rhizobium sp. | reverse complement strand
AAGCCCCAAACGCCGAAGCGCCCAAGGTCATCGGCCTGCAAGAACGCCGGCTCGGGCGGACGGTGTTGCGGACTTATCGAACCAAGCTGGACATCGACGAGATCCTTCCAAACGACCGCCAGCCGAGACTAGGCCCCAAAGAAGATGCCGAGCTCCAGAGTCAAATCGAGGCCAATGAAGGGCTGTTCGAGCCATTGCTGATCGAGCCCCATCCGGAAATTGGCGGTAAATACCGCATCATCGACGGCGATCGCCGCTGGACGAACTCGCAAGTCCTAGTGGCGCAGGGGCGAGAGCAATATCGGCAGATCCCGGTCGAGGTCACCGACCGTACGCTGACCGATGAGGAGCGGCTGCGTGTGTGGATCTACATCCATCGCCAGAGGAAGGAATGGGACGCCAAAGAAAAGGAGATGGTCGCCTACCGACTAGTCGAACTCGTCGGTCGGGCTGCAGCGGCGAGCATTCTGGGCATTACGGTGCGCGAACTCGACAAGCTGGTTGACGTGTTCGAGTTGTCAGAAAGGTTCACCGGCCTTCGCGAGCCCGGCGCGGGCATAACGTGGGCCCGCGAACTCATGGGCGTCAGCAAGAAGCTTCTCAGTCCGGCGGTCGTCGATGCCGTGGTGAAAAAAGTCTCGCAAAAGCGCATCACTAACTCGAAGGAGCTGCGCAAGTTGCGCGTAATTCTGCGTGACCCAGTGGCTCGGGATCATTTCATCTCGGATGTCGGGGACCTCGACTCCGCCGCGTTGCGGCTTCCTGCGGCGCGTCCCAACGCCGAGCCGGGGTTCCTTCAAGATCTGGAGACGGCGGTCGAAGCGGTGGAACGGCTGCCTTGGACAACGCTCAATGAGCTCAAGGGAAACGCCGATGTGATGAAGAGCATCGAGAAGGCGCAAGCGCTCCTGGCATCGCTGCGGAAGAATCTCTCATCATGATCGATCGGTGAGGTGACGTAGATGATCCTTGCGGACAACGAAACGCGCTTGGACCTGCTCAACAACGAAGCGATCGCTATCACGATCGTGGAGTTGCTTCGCGAGAGGCAGGCCCAACCGATCACTGTCGGTGTCCACGGCGACTGGGGCGCTGGTAAATCAAGCATCCTCGAAATGATCGAGGTCCGTTTTTTCGACGATGCGGATGTTCTCTGCCTGAAATTCAACGGATGGCGCTTTC
>CAZCJI010000756.1:0-1182 GCA_964498625.1 uncultured Rhizobium sp. | reverse complement strand
CGCATGCGCGCGCCGGTGCAGGCCGATCTCATCCAGCGCAAGCTCTTCACCGTGCACTATCACATGTACGCGACGAAACCTTATCTGGAGAAGTGCGGCACGCCGCAGACGCTCGAGGATCTCGCCGACCACACGATCATCGCCTATGGCGAGACGGCCGCGCCCGAGATCCGCGAGATCAACTGGCTCCTGGAGCAGACGCGCCGCCGCATGAACGGCAAGGGCCGCACCATCCGCATCAACAATGTGACGGGCATCCTGTGCGCGACCGAATCGGGTCTCGGCATCTCGGCCGTGCCGGATTACGTCGCCGCCAACCGGCCGCATCTGATCCGCGTGCTCCCGGACGTGCCGGGGCCGAGCTTCGACGTGCACCTGGTCTATGCGGATGCGCTGCGCCAATCCAAGCGCGTCGCCGCCTTCCGCGACTTCCTGGTGAAAGCATCGAAGGACTGGAAGTTCTGAGGAGGTGCCCTTGAACTGTCCAAAACCGCACCTACATCCCTTTTGCCGCCTGCCATCCCCCCAAATTCGGCCGGCGGCGCGGTTTTGTGCCCCCAAAGCACCAAGCCGGCGCGGGGCCCTCGGGCCCTGCGCATCCCAAGCACACTGACGCCGGGGCTGCGAAAGCTTCCCCGGCGTTTTTTTTGAAAATGTTGACCGGGCACAATATGTAAGGCGCGTCCGCCTGTTGCTGATGTGGTCAGCTTTGCGAGGGAGACCTATTCCATGTCCGTCACGAAATTCGCCGGCCGCGCGATCGCGCTTGGCCTCGTTCTGTTCGGCCTTTCGGCCTGCGGCATCAACGACGTGCCGACCCAGGACGAGCAGGTGAAGGCCGCCTGGAGCGAGGTGCAGAACCAGTACCAGCGCCGCGCCGACCTGATCCCCAATCTGGTCGCGACCGTCAAAGGCTATGCCAAGCAGGAAGAGACGGTGCTGCGCGAGGTCACCGAGGCGCGCGCGCATGCGACGCAGATGACGATCCCGTCCGACATCCTGACCAATCCGCAGAAATTCCATGAGTTTGAGCAGAACCAGGCCGCGATCTCCGGCGCGCTCGGGCGGCTGCTGGCGGTGAGCGAGAATTATCCGGACCTCAAGTCCAATCAGAACTTCCTGGCGCTGCAGTCGCAGCTCGAGGGCACCGAGAACCGCATCACGGTCGCGCGCAAGGACTAC
>CAZCJI010000755.1:0-1184 GCA_964498625.1 uncultured Rhizobium sp. | reverse complement strand
CCATGCCTGAAACTGTCGACACCGTGCAGAACGAACCTTCACGCGTCGGCTCGACCCGAAAGTCGTCTTTGGTGATCGTGGCGAGGACAGGGGAGCCATCACGTGGACGCGTCGTTGCGAGATATCCCTTGTCCACGCACTTTGCAGCATGCCAGCAGGTGGCGTCCGGCAATCCATGGTGGAGCGGCACACAGGCAAAGATCGCAGGATCCGTAGCCCGGCCGGCAAGAATCAGGGTTGCCCTTGCATCCAGCGCCCTGAGAAACGGTTCGGAGCCCATCTGGCCGACCGCGGCCGAAAGGCTGCGCAGCGTCTTTTCCGTAAGCGGCTCGCTGCCGCCGAGGGGTACGATCTCGTCACGGCGTATCTTTCTCTCAAGGAACGCAGGACTGATGCTCGCGCGAATTTCAGCGAGCCTAAAGCGGAGCTTGTTCCGATCGGCCACACGCCGCGTAAGCTCCGCCATCTGATCGACGTGCGCATTATCGCCTGCCCCACCAACCGAGCCCGTGACAAACGGAACGCCCAATCCATGCGCCCCTTTGAGCAGGGTCGTGTACTCGGCTTCGATCGCCGCTGCGGGCTTCTGAAGCTTGCCGGAACCCAAGGAATAGGGACCGTAGTCGCTGCTTCCGGCATCGCAGGCGATGACATGGGGCGAACGCTCAAGCCCCGCCTGAAAGCCCTTATAGGAAAATCCCAGTCCCAGCGCGCATGTCGCCAGGACACGGATCTCGGTCATCTTTCCGGCTCCTGCAAAGATCGATGCGCAACATTGACAACTGTCTACCACTTATGTTCGGGTTGCAACAACACCGGGCGGGAAAAATGGATCTGAAGAGTTCGGAACGGACAGACGCCTTGCGGCGCGAACTGCGTGCCCTCATCGCCGAAGAAGCGCCCAAGATACACCTGCGCAACGGCACACGCGTTGTTGAAGATCCTGCGCAATGGGCAGCCTGGAAAAAATGGTCCGCACGGCTTTACGAGAAGAAATTCGTCGGGCGCAGCTGGCCTGTCGAATTCGGCGGCGTGGCGGACAACACACCGATGGACGAATTTGTCGTTGCGAGCGAGCTCGCCCAGTCGCGCGTGCCGACGCTCCTCTATTTTGCGACTTATGCGGCCCATGCGATCATCAAATACGGCACGCGGCAGCAGCAGGAGTATTTTCTGCCGCGCAC
>CAZCJI010000754.1:491-1188 GCA_964498625.1 uncultured Rhizobium sp. | reverse complement strand
CGAGCTTGTTAGGTATAGAGACCGGGAAGCAGGGCTGCGGCTGGAGCTCGCCCAATATGAGGCTTTGCTTCGCGAGAAGAACGATCTGATCGAACAGCAGGAGCTTCTAAGCAGGGAATCCGATCACAGATTGCTGAATGATCTGCAGATGGTCATGAGCCTGCTTTCGCTGCAGAGCCAGACGTCCGCAAACACGGAGACCGCCGAACAACTGGGTATCCCGGCCAATCGCGTCGGCATGGTCGTGCGGGTCCATCGGCGCCTTCATTGCCTCGATGGCGTCCAGACCGTCCCATTTAGGCAATATCTCGATGACCTTTGCCACGATTTCTCCACGATGCTATCTTCAGAACAAAGAACGCTGCAGGTGATCATTGCCGATGACATGGAATTCGATCTTTCCGCGACCACCGGCATTGCGCTTGGCTTCATCGTCAGCGAGCTACTGGCAAACGCGACAAAATATGGCGAAGGCCGGATCACAGTCGAATTAAAGCCTGACTCCGCAAAAGGTTACGCACTGACGATTTCCAACGATGGCATTGCATTGCCTGAAGGATACGATCCCGCCGCCAGCAAGGGCCTTGGGATGAAAATCATCCGGTCTTTCGTTCATCGTATCAAAGGTGAATTGCTGTTCGGCCGGAGCGATCGGAATCAGGGCGCTGTGTTCACGGTGTTGTTCTCGTGAACGGTC
>CAZCJI010000754.1:0-481 GCA_964498625.1 uncultured Rhizobium sp. | reverse complement strand
CACGAGTCGAAGCGGCTCTGGCCGACGATCGGAACGAGGGCGCTGTTTTCACCGTGCTGTTTTCTTGAGTGGCTGGAATTTCGTCAATCAATCGAATGGGAGAATATGAAACAAGTCACTAGGCCTCATACTCGTCATTCTTCTCGTCATATTACTGCTGGGCGGATTTAGCGGTCGCTTTGGCGGCTATGGCTACGGTTATGGTCACGGCGGCGTCGGGATAATTGGCACAATCTTGATCGTGGTCATCATCCTCATGCTTCTCGGGCGCTTATGATCCCCGGCATTTTGCCTCTGGGCATCCGATTGTCGGCCCGCCCCGTTGGCTGGTTGCGAGGCCTCATAGAAACCGTTCGCGCCCACTCCATAATCTCATTGGTCATACTTTCTGCGCTCATTCTTGCGGCTGCGGTGGCGTGGTGGGCCTTCGGATCGGGCGCGACGGCTAGCTACGTCACGGAACCGCTGACGCGGGGCAACG
>CAZCJI010000753.1:0-1188 GCA_964498625.1 uncultured Rhizobium sp. | reverse complement strand
CGGGCCGATCGTCCGGCGGGATTCGGGTGGATGGTCCAGGATCTCTCGCCCGCCCTCGTCCGTTTTCCAGATCGCGCCCACGGTCAGTTCTCCGCCAGCACCTTGATGGTGGCGAGCAGCGTGCGCGTCGCGTCGACGCCGCCGGTGACGATCACCTTCAGCCGCGCGCGGACTTCGTCATAGATCGCATCGATCCGCACCGGGCCGTCGTCTTCCGGCCGCCCCTTCGCTGCCGCCAGCAGATAGACCGTCATGCGGTCGGCGGTGTCCTTCGGCACGGCGTCGATATCCACCACGCTCGAAACCTCGACATGGCGGTAGCGGCGCACGGGCGGGCCCTCCAGCGCCGCGGCGCTCTTGCCTGTCAGCGCCTCCAGATCCTCGCGCGCGATGCGGTACTGCTTGCCGATGCGGGTGGCCTTCAGCCGCCCCTCGCGGACATAGCCGCGCACGGTCTTCACATGCAGGCCGAGCAGGTCCGCGACCTGGTAGACGGAATAAAGTTCTTGAGGCATGGCGAGTGACCGGAGTGACGAAATACTCCTTATCACTCCCAAGATAGGAATTGCAATAGGGAAGTTTAGGGAATTATACGTCCTTCTCAGCGCTGGATGCCGTAAACCCCGAGTTCGATCTCGATGCGCATATCGATCCGCTTGGCGGCATCGATGTCGCCATTGCCGGCCGCCGTCTTGCCGAGCTTCAGCTCCGTCAGCCCGCGCATATAGAGCGTGCCGGCATGGTTCGGCCGCGCGTGCAGCGACATGTCGTAATCCTTCAGCGCCTCGTCGAATTTTCCCAGCCGGAAATAGATCAGGCCGCGCACATTGTGTGCGCTCGCATTGAAGCCGTCGCGCTGCAGGGCGCGCTGGCAATCCGCCATGCCGAGATCGAGATGCGCATTGGCCACCGCATAGGCGCGGCAGGCCTTCACCAACAACGCCACATCGTCCGGATTGCCGACGACCGCCTGGTCGTAGTCGAACGCGGCGCCGAGGAAATCGTTGACCCCGAATTTGACGTCGCCAAGCTTCTCGTAAGCCGATGCCGCACGCGCCCCGCCGTCCTGCGTCGCTGCGGTGCAGGGCTTGATGGCGTTGGTGCCGCGGGCCTGCGCGCAGTCGTCGGCCTCGTCAGCCGATGCGGCCGAACAGGCGATCAGGCCCGCAGCCAGGACGACGAAGAACA
>CAZCJI010000752.1:0-1194 GCA_964498625.1 uncultured Rhizobium sp. | reverse complement strand
AGTCGTTCGTGTCTGTTGCGTAGCGGCTGCCGACGAACTTGCCGTCGAAGCCGAGACGGAAACCGGCGATCGTGTACTGGGCGCGGCTCGTCAGCATGTAGTTCGGCGATTCCACGAGCTGCTTGCCCGCCGTCGGCGCAAACAGCGTGGCGACGCCGCCGGCCGGCGTGCCGACATAATAGCCCGATGGCAGGACGGTGCCCGCCGCAGGCGCCGCACCGAGCTGCTCGTCATTCACGACGCGCGTCTTCAGGTAAGAGAACGTGCCGAACAGGCTGAGCTGGTCGTCGACGTCATAGCCGGCGTCCAGATCCATGCCCGCCATGTTCACGGTACCGAGGTTGTGATCGATGCTGATGCCCTGGTCCGGGTCGAACGTCGTCACGATGCGGTTGTGGAACTGCGAATTCCACACCACGATTCCGTAGTGCACGTCGTCGCCGTGATAGCGATAGCCGAGGTCATAAGACGTCGACGTTTCCGGCGCGATCTGACCGGCGAAGGTCGAGTAATGCACCGACGCCGTGCCGTTGCCCGACACGCCACCATTGTACAGATTGTCGGTCTTGGGAGCCGACAACTCGGTCGCGTAGGCGAAGTAGAACTGGCTCGACGGGCCCCAGGGCTGATAGGTCACGCCGACATTCGGCAGAAGCCGATTGTAGCGCACCACCTCGTGGCCCGGCGGTGTGTAGGTGCCGCCGACGCCTGCGAAGGTGACGGTGCCGTTGCTGGCGATGCCGCTCGGGGTCTGGGTCGTGCAGTACTGGAAGTTCGGGCCGGGGGTCGTCTGCGAGAACGAACCGGTGGCCTGAAGATAGCAATACTGATTGAGGTCGCGCTCGAGGAAGGGCAGACGCAGGCCGACGCTGAGCCGGACCGTGTCGTCCCAGTACTTGCCTTCATAGTCCAACGACGCCTGATTCAAGATCGCGTAGGACTTGCGGTCGCGGGTGCGCAGGTCGGACAGGCCATCGGCGGTCCGGATCGCGTTCTTGTGACCGTCGGTCAGGCCGCCGAAATCGTCGACCGGGCCGTTGACGGAGTCGAAGCGCGTCATCTCGCCGGTCTGGCGGTGCAGGCCCCAATCCAGCGTGTAGCCGAGCTGGAGGACGTTTTCGTCGTTCGGCGCCCAGATGACGCCGATCGACACGCCATAGCGGCGGGTGTTGGTGTTGCTGGGCGAGTAGAGCT
>CAZCJI010000751.1:0-1194 GCA_964498625.1 uncultured Rhizobium sp. | reverse complement strand
CCGCGACACCACAGCCGGGCATGCGGTTCAATGTCTGCGCGATGTTGGAAACCGGCGTGGCGATCACGCGCGTCGAACAGGCAAGCGCTTCCCATACGACGTTCGGCGATCCCTCGCTGCGGGACGGCAGGACCAGCGCATTCGCCTGCGCGATGAAGGGATACGGGTTCTGCTGATATCCGGCGAAGCGGACCCGCCCGCCTACCCCTCGCTGCACGGCGAGCGCCTTCAGGGCCTCGAGCTCCGGCCCCTCTCCCACGATGGTCAGCATGGCGTCGATCCGGGACAGGGCCAGCGCCGCGATCAACAAATCGAACCCTTTGACCAGCACCAGCCGCCCGACCGCGACGAGATTGAACGCGTCTTTCCCGTATCCGGTCCGCACATCCGGATCTTTCGCCGATCTTTGGACGGCCTCGACGTCGACGGGATTGCGGATGGCCACCGCTCTTCGCGGCACGACGGGATGGATCGTCTCGCAGAAATTCGCCTGCATCTCCGGCGTCTGGAACACGATGCAATCCGCCCGCCGGGCGAGCATGCGCAGGAGGAAATGCTTGCCGCGCACGCGTTCATCGGCGATCCAGGACGCCGCCGACCGTCCCGGCCGCGCCATGAACGCGACGCGCCGCGGCCACAGCCAGCGCGTCATGGCGAGCCCGGTGTTCAGATGGTCCAGCGTCGAAAAGATGACGTCCGGCCGCTCCATCCACGCCATCCATGCGACCCGCAGCAGCCCAAAGCGCACGCGATGGGCGGTGAGATCGACGACGCGGACATCCGCAGGGACTTCCGGCAGAAGCGCCGCCGAGCGCATATCGACGATCGCGAGCGTAATTCCGAATTTCGACCTGTCCAGATTGCGGGCGAGTATCGTCACCACCCGCTCGGCGCCGCCCGCGGCCAGGGTCGGAACGACGAAGACGATGTTGCTTCGCTCAGCCATATCGACGCCACCACGCGCAGAACATCAACACCCGCCAGAGGCGAAGCTCCGCATTGTGCTTGCCGGACAGATGATCCCGCCAAAGCCCCGACACATAGGCGACATCCAATTGTCCCGTCGCTTCCAGCGACGGCGCGGACAGCAGATCCTCCGCCCAGTCGCGCAGCGGCCCTCTCAGCCACGCCGCGATCGGCACGCCGAAACCCTTCTTGGGCCGCTCGAACAGATGGCGGGGCGCGTAGCGGTAC
>CAZCJI010000750.1:0-1194 GCA_964498625.1 uncultured Rhizobium sp. | reverse complement strand
TTGTCCTTGCAGAGAAAGCGTTGGGCCCATCGCGCCCCAGGCATCATCGACGGCATAATTCGCGGCGCGTTCGTTGGCCTGTGCCTGCAGCAAGGCCGGACTTTGTTTCAACGCCAGACTAAGCACCGCATCCTGATCGCCCGGCACTTTGGGAAGTGCCGGCTTTGCTTCCAGTGTCTCCGCAGGGCGCCCGATGGTCTGCATGAAATCGGCGCGGCTCATCGCGAGCTGACCGCGCGCCGTCGTGAGATCGGATTGCGCAACGGCAAGGCGCGCTTCCGATTGGGCGACGTCGGTGCGCGTCAGCGACCCGGCCTTGAATTCAAGCTGTGTTGAATCCCGCTGGCGTCTCAAGACTTCCACATTGTGCTCGCGCAAACTCACAATAGCGCTGTCGCGCACGACATTCATATACGCGGTTGCCGCGTTGAGCAGAATGGTCTGCTCGGACGCGGTCAGTTGTGCTCTTGCGACACGCACCAGTGCCTTCGCGCGGCTGATCTCTGCAATCGTGCGGCCGCTCCGGAACAATGGTTGGGAGATCGTGATCTGGCCATTCAGCGGATGGTCTGTAATCGACTCGTCGACGATATGCGTGCTCGATGCAACGGGCGTGCTGATGTTCGTCCTGATGAGCCCATCGCTCGTGACCGGAACGGGAAAGAAGTATTGTTGCACGCCGTAAGAAGCGTCGATGGAGATGGTGGGCCGCCAGGCGCCGTTCGCCTGAGCCACCTGTTCGTCGCTGGCCCGCAATCCAGCCTGCGCCGCCGCCAAATCGGGATTGGTCTCGTAGGCAATCCCCAAGGCATCTTCGAGCGTCATGCTTGGTGTACTGGCCGGGGCCTGCTCCGCCGGAAGAACTGGTGAAACGACAGACTGAGCAAGTTTCGCCGGTGTGGCGGGTTTGTGCTTGCCTTGCCCCAGACATGGGTTTGCCACGGCGATGGCCGCAAAAGCAGCAACGAACGCGCCGCTACGGATGACCGTCATTGTCCAAATCCCCTTCCTGCGTCCCGGATATAGGGTTTCAGGAGACGAATCCAACGGTCTTCGAAAAACCCACTAGTGCAATTCATACTTCGAGCAATGAGGCATTGGCGTTGGCCGCTTTCGTCTGATATAGGCCGCGTCCGTCCTGAGGCCACGTGGCGGAGTGGTTACGCAGCGGTCTGCAAAACCGTTTACCCCGGT
>CAZCJI010000749.1:0-1195 GCA_964498625.1 uncultured Rhizobium sp. | reverse complement strand
TGCGCAGGTTGGTCGGATTGAACAAAAGACAATGCGAGAAGCGGCTGCGCCATCCTGCTGTGAGCTGCCAATTCTCGCCCTTGATGTCGTGGATGACAACGCTCTGCGTCCAGGACAGTAACGTTGGAACGACGAGGCCGACGCCTTTTCCCGAACGGGTTGGCGCGAACGCCATAACGTGTTCCGGGCCGTCGTGCCGTAGATAGCGATTGCTCAGCTGACCAAGAAATACGCCGAAGGGCTGTAACAGACCGGCCTTGCGGATTTCGCGTGTCGTCGCCCAGCGTGATGAACCATAGGTCGTCACGTTACGGTTCTGGCGGGCGCGCCAGAGAGATCCGATGATTGCGACGGCGCAGCCGGCGAACCCGCTCAGTGCAGCAATTGAGCCCGCTTCGTTGAAGATCGACGGTGCGTAGGCGTCATAGGCATACCACCACGCGAACAGGTTCCATGGGCGATAGATCGGATAGTGCAGGATGTCGAACCATGCCGGCCCCAACTCGCTCTGGTAGCCCAGCTTCCAGGCCGCCCACTGCGTCGCGATCCACATGCCGCCGACAGCAACGGCGAACACGACCGCGATCTGACCGACGAGGAATTTGGTTGGTGTCACGCTTTTTCTCCTGACGAATCAGGAGTCGCGCGAAATTCAGAAAATGAAAATCGCCTTTATGTACGCTGAAATTCTACAGCGTAGTTGAGCCAACTTGATCGTATTCGATTTCGATGATGCGCTGCTGCGAGCCTGATCTTAGCTTTGCACCTTGATGTACCCTAGGTGTCGGAGGGGCGGCAGTTCATCTGCTGCGCGGCTCGCCTGTTGGTGAAGCATGGATATTGAACCAGTCGGCGTTCGACATCTTACCCGCCCGATAGAGATAGCTCGCTTGAACTTTGCGACGGGCTCCATCTTCAGACGCCGCGAGCCCGGGATCGATCCTGACCTTCCGTGCCATCTCGGTCTTTGGCCACGCCTCGCAGCGCCACTGCTTGTTTGATCCATCTCCGACATGCTCGACCAAGAGAGTATATTCATCTAGCGTTGGAAACGCGGGGTCTTGCGGGCACGGATATTGCACCGATCCTCCGAAAATCTGATAGCCGCAGGCGAAGGACTCTACAACGTCCCAGTGCTTCTGTTCGTCATCAACGGGCGCATCAATTCGAGACGTCAACTCGGCACCACAATGTG
>CAZCJI010000748.1:0-1199 GCA_964498625.1 uncultured Rhizobium sp. | reverse complement strand
GCAGTCAGGCATTGGAAGAGGCGCGCAAGACTGGTTACGGGGCTGCTTACCTCCGTGCAGTGGGTTTCGTAGCGGATGACGAGTTTCGCTCCGGAAATTTTCCTGGTGCATGGAAATTGATTGCAAAGGGCATGGAGCGTTACTGGTCTGGGCAGTACGTTCCGGTCCGAGCCTACCTTCTTTGCAATATTCTCGGCAGCTACGTGGATTCGGTCCAACAGCCGAACCTCAAAGTTGCCATCTGGCAAGAAGCCGTATCCTTGATTGATGCTGATGAAGATCTCGCCATGCGCGCGGGGGCACATAACAGCCTCGCCAACGCGGCAACGGCCGCTCATCAGTTACCTCTCGCCGAAGCCCAATACACACAGGCCGCCCAACTTTTTGCACTCGCACCGCGGACTGGCGCTAGTCTCGCCAGTGCGCTGGACAACGAGATTCGAAGCGCTCAATTAGAAGCCCGCCAGGGCCATTTTGATGAAGCGGTCGCACGTCTGACGCGCAACCAGGGCCAGATCCGGCAGCTTTCTGACAACTACCTCGCATTGATGTTTTATGCCGCGCTCGGTGAATTGCAGTTGCGCAATCATCAGGAGGCGAGCGCCGAACAGTCTTTGCGCCCAGCGCTCGCGCTGGCAGAGAAGAATCTCGCGTCCCTGAATACAGAAGCGGATCGCCTCAAGTGGGGCAAGGATGCCGCCCCCGTATATCTTGCTATTGCCGAAGCAGAACTCGTGCAAGGGCGGGTGCAGGAATCCCTCGCGGTATATGAATGGTACTTGGCAGCTGCTGAACGTGGAGGGCGAGGCCCCGGAAAGACGGCGCCCGCCGGCGAGCCGGATGCGACTTGGTTGACTTCACGCCTTCCCTTGCTTGGGCAAGAGACCGTGATTGTCTATGGCGTGCTGCCGGATGGGCTCGCCATTTGGACGTACGACGACCGCGGCGTGAACGGGCAGTGGCAGCCGGAGCCCACACGAGAGTTGGTAGAGACGGCGCAGCGTTTCTACGAATCCTGTTCCGATCCAGACTCGGAACTAAGCGCTGTGCGCCGGGATGCACGGAGTTTGTATACATCGCTTATCGCGCCGATTGAGCAGCGGCTGGAACCGGGACGCACGTTGGTAATTGAGGCCAACGGATGGGCGACAAGGGTTCCTTTTGAATCCCTGCTTGATGCAAGCGATCATTACTTGATT
>CAZCJI010000747.1:0-1199 GCA_964498625.1 uncultured Rhizobium sp. | reverse complement strand
ACGGATTCGGAGATCAATGTCGTTCCCGAGACCAAGTTTCCCAAGCAGGTCAACGTCGTTGTTCGCATCAAGGGCAACGGTCACGGCAAGCCGGTGATGTGGATCTGCCATATGGATGTGGTGGACGCGCGGCCCGAGGACTGGAGCCTGCCGCCTTACAAATTCACGGAGAAGGATGGCTATTTCTACGGACGCGGCACGTCGGACATGAAGGATGAGGACGCGGCCGTCGCGGCATCGCTGATCCGCCTCAAGAAGGAGGGCTTCGTTCCCGATCGCGACATCATCGTGGCTTTCACGGCGGACGAAGAAGTCGGCCTCGAACAGGACGGGCCGGATTTCCTCGTGAAGAACAAGCGCAATCTGGTCGATGCCGGTCTGGTGATGAATCCGGATGGCGGATCGGGCGAAATCGAAAACGGCAAGCGCATCGATTTTAGTATCGAAACCGTCCAGAAAACTTACATGACCTTCAAGATGGAAACGACAAACCGCGGCGGACATTCTTCCGAACCGCGTCCTGACAATGCGATTTACGAGCTCGCGGCAGGATTGACCAAACTATCGCAATACCAATTTCCGTTGAAGACGAACGCAACGTCGCGGCTTTATTTCAAGGCCATCGCCGATACAGCGACGGGTCAGCGCAAGGCCGACCTGCTGGCGATTTCCAAAGAGCCGATGGATCAGGCGGCGGCGCAGCGCCTCGCCAAGGAAATTCCGATGAATGCGATCCTGCATACCACCTGTGTGGCGACCATGCTGAAAGCCGGCGTTCAGGAAAACGCACTGCCATCGAGCGCGGACGCAACCGTGCAATGCCGCGTCTTCCCGGATGAGCCCGAAGCGCAAACTCTGGCCACGCTTCAGAAAGTCGTCGGCGATCCGAATATCAAAGTGTCGCTGCTGGAGCCGGTGGAAGTCGGTCCCGAGACTGTTCCCGATCCGAAAGTCATGGCCCAGGTGGCCAAGGTCGTTCACGGCATGTGGCCGGGCGTTCCGGTGATGCCGGTCATGTCCGCGGGCGCCAGCGACAGCCTGTTTACACGCGCGGCTGGAATTCCCAGCTATGGCGTTGGCGGCGGCTGGGGCGATGTGAATGACGTGCGCGCGCATGGCCGCGACGAGCGCGACGAGATCGGCAATTTCTATCAGACGGTCGAGTTCACCTATCGGCTGATGAAGGAATTGACCGGGCC
>CAZCJI010000746.1:0-1199 GCA_964498625.1 uncultured Rhizobium sp. | reverse complement strand
CGGGCATCGTCGTCTCCTTCAGCCGCGATAGGGACGCAGCACGAGATCCTTGTGAACGATCACGCGCAGCGGCCAGCCAGGCCGCACCTTGATGGTGGGCTGGATGTTCAAATTCTTCTGCGTGAGCTGCTGTCCCGCTTGATTGACGCTGTCCTGCGTGGACTCACGGATGGAAAGCAGAAGGTCACTCTGACCCGTCAACGATAGCTCGCTGCCGACGCCCAGAAGAGTCGAGATCGCGACACCCTTGATCAGCGCCCAGGTGTGATAGTCGACATCGTCCTCGAGACCGGAATAGCCTTGCGCGTCCGTTGCCGGCAAATTGTCGATCTGGATCGACGAGCCGTCCGGCATGATGATCCGCTGCCACACCACCAGCGCGCGGCTCTGGCCGAACGCGATCACGCTATCATAAGTGCCGATGAGCCGCGAACCCTGCGGGATGAGCAAAGTCTGTCCGGTCACGGTGTCATAGACGTTCTGCGTGACCTGGCCGACGACAAGGCCGGGCAAGTCGGAATCGAGACCCGTGATCAGGCTTGCGGATATCAGCGTGCCCGCCATCACTTCGTAGGGCGATACCGGATCCTGGATCGCATGGGGATTGTAGATGGCGCGATCGTCGTGGGCATTGACGAAGTCGAGCTTACGCTGCACGTCCCCGGGATCACGCGCGGGGTCCAGAGCCACGCGATCGCTCGGCGCCGGCGTCGGATCGAGACCAGGCAGAACACCGGAGACGGCTGGCAGAATCGAACCGGCCTCTCCCGCGTGACTAGCTCCCGATTGGAAGAAGACGCCGCCTTCACGGGCCTGTCGCGCCAACTGCGCCTGACGCAGTTCTTCAGCGCGCGCGCCATCATCTTCCACGCCAACACCCAGACCATGTCGCGCCCTTAGCTCCGGAGGTCCCAGATCACCCGGAAGCGCAGGGCCGAGCTTCGGCGGCCGTACCTTGTCATAGGTAGATGGCAAGGCGGCCAGACCGTCGGCCGTAGGTTTGCGATCGATATTGTAGAGCTCCCCACCGGAAGTTGGCTTTGCCAGAGGCGAAGCTCTGAGCGCAATCCATGCAGCTGCGCAAACGCCGATCACCAGCGCCGACACGACACCGATCACGACATGTCGCTTGAAGCGCGTGACGCGGCGCGGGCTTGCCCGCAACACCAGACTTTCGGGATCGACTTTCGGGGCGCCGC
>CAZCJI010000745.1:0-1200 GCA_964498625.1 uncultured Rhizobium sp. | reverse complement strand
TTCTCTCAGCCATCGACGGGATTTGCGCCGGCGCCGGCTCGATCATCGCCATGGCGTCGGACATTCGCTTCGCGACGCCGCGTGCCAAGACGGCGTTTCTGTTCACGCGCGTGGGGCTGGCCGGCTGCGACATGGGCGCTTGTGCGATCCTGCCGCGCCTGATCGGTCACGGGCGTGCGTCCGAGCTTCTGTTCTCCGGCCGTTTCATGACCGCGGAAGAAGGCGATCGCTGGGGCTTTCACAACCGTATCGTAGAACCAGACGGCTTGATGCCGGCAGCAATGGAGATCGCAAAATCTCTCGCATCCGGTCCCACCTGGGCCCATGGCATTACGAAGACGCAGCTGAATACGGAATGGGCTGTAAGCTTGGACGTCGCGATCGAAATGGAAGCGCAGGCACAAGCGATCTGTATGCAGACGCAAGACTTCCGTCGCGCCTACGAAGCTTTCGCGGCGAAGAAGCAGCCCGTGTTTGAAGGAAACTGACATGCGCATATTGCAACCGGCGGACTGGGCGCGGCCACGTGGCTATAGCAATGGCATCGAGGCGCGCGGGCGGATGATATTCGTCGCGGGCCAGATCGGTTGGGACAAGGATCAGCGATTTTCAGCGAAGGATTTTGCCGGTCAGTTCGAACAGGCCTTGAAAAACATACTCGCCGTGCTGCGGGAAGCCGATGCCGGGCCGGAACATATCGTGCGCATGACATGGTTCATAACCGACAAGAAAGCCTATCTCAGCGACAAGCGCATCGGTGAAATCTATCGCCGTATCATGGGGCGCCAGTTTCCGACGATGTCTGTCGTTGTCGTCGCGGGATTGATCGAAGACGACGCGTTGATCGAAATTGAAACCACGGCAGTCGTACCGGATTGAGCGCGCGTCATTCGAAGTCGAACGGTGGTTTTGACGCTTGCATCAACGGCATTTGTCCGAGGCTACCCAAAAAAGCAATTTCCTTTTGCCTTGGCGCAACAAGGCAGCCATGTGCGGCTATTCCTCAAGGCGGCTGGGCGGTCAGGCCTTCGTGGTCTGATCTATAATCGAACGCGCCACGGCTTCTGCGACCTTGATGCCATCGATGGCCGCCGAAAGAATACCGCCGGCAAAGCCCGCGCCTTCGCCCGCGGGATAAAGCCCCCTGGTGTTCGGGCTTTCGAAATCGGCGCCGCGCTTGATGCGGATCGGCGACGAGGT
>CAZCJI010000744.1:0-1201 GCA_964498625.1 uncultured Rhizobium sp. | reverse complement strand
GAGCGACTTCGCGAAGACGCAGTTCGACGGCTATGTCAGCAAGATGACGCAGCTCGGCGAAATTTTCGTCGCCACGACGAAGGATTCGTTCGCTCCGATCCAGAGCCGCGTCCAGGCGTGGGTTGACGTCGTTCAGAACGCGCGCGCTGCCTAAAGAATATCGTTCCGCTGGTTCCTCCCCCCTCCTAAAAAGCGGGACGATGTAAAGGGTCCGGGCTTCATTGCCCGGGCCCTTTTTGCATTTCTTCAAACAAAACGGCCGTAAACTTCCGGCGGTGGAATGAGGTTGCATTCTGGCGCCATGATCCCATCTACTGGTGATCCAATGACATCGAGGATGACTTGCGTCATCCTGAGGCGTTGCCCGCGATGCTTTAAGGCTCGCCGTGCGCGTACCTCAGTGTGACGCGGGCAGGCCTCGCAGGACGGCAATGAGAGACAAACGAGATGGCGACGGTCTGATCGGCAATGGCGGTTCCGGAACCGGAACTGGCATCGTGACGAAAACGCGCCCGAAGACCAAGAAGCCGTCGCTCTACAAGGTCCTGATCCTGAACGACGACTACACGCCGATGGAATTCGTCGTTCATGTCCTGGAAAAGTTCTTCAACAAGGGGCGGGAGCAGGCGGTCGAGATCATGCTGCATGTCCACCGCAAGGGTGTGGGCATTTGCGGCGTGTTCACGTTCGAGGTCGCGGAGACCAAGGTGGCGCAGGTGATCGAGTTTTCGCGCCGCCACCAACATCCGCTACAGTGCACCATGGAAAAGGAATAGAATCGAAGATGCCCTCGCTCTCGCGTCATCTTGAACAGGCTTTGCATCGCGCGATCAAACTCGCCAGCGATCGCCATCACGAATACGCGACGCTCGAGCATCTCCTTCTGGCGCTGCTCGACGATCCCGATGCCGCGCAGGTGATGAAGGCGTGCAACGTCGACATCGATCCGCTGCGTGCCGCCTTGCAGAAATACATCGACGAAGAACTGATGACGCTGGTGATCGAGGATGGCGAGGACGCAAAGCCGACCACCGGTTTCCAGCGCGCGATCTCGCGCGCGGTTCTGCACGTGCAGAATTCCGGCCGCGACGAGGTGACGGGCGCCAACGTGCTCGTCGCGCTGTTCACCGAGCGCGAAAGCCATGCCGTCTATTTCCTGCAAGAGCAGAACATGACGCGGCTGGATGCGGTCAGCTACATC
>CAZCJI010000743.1:0-1203 GCA_964498625.1 uncultured Rhizobium sp. | reverse complement strand
TGTCGGTCATGAGTCACAAAAGCGCAAAGGACTTCCCATAGAAAGCTCACAAAACCGAAACACGGGAGCCTGCGCGCCGATGGCAAACATCCTGCTGGAACAGGCCGCGCATACCCGGCCCGCGGCGACGAAACGCGGTGCGCTGGAACGGCTTTTCACTCTTATGTTCAAGGGCTTCGTCTACAACCAGATCTGGGAAGATCCCGATGTCGATCTGGCGGCGCTGGAGCTTAGGCCCCACCACAGTCTCATCACCATCGCATCGGGCGGATGCAATATTCTCAACTATCTCGCCGCCGATCCCGCACGCATAATCGCCGTCGATCTCAATCCCAATCATATCGCGTTGACGCGGCTGAAGATCGCCGCGCTGAAAGAACTGCCGGACCACGACAGTTTTTTCCGGTTCTTCGGCATGGCCAACGACAAATCCAACCGGGATGCCTTCGACGATGTCCTGAGCATGAGGCTGGATGAGACGACGCGCGACTATTGGCAGAAACATATTCCGCTACATGGTCGGCGCATCAACATGTTCGCGCGCAACCTCTATCGCTACGGATTGATGGGCCGCTTCATCGGCATTCTGCACACGATCGCGAAACTGCAAGGCATGCGTCTAGAAGAAATCGTCGAAGCAACGACGGCTGAAGAACAGCGCGCCGCATTCGACAGGATCATCGCGCCGATGCTAGAAAACAAGGCAATCAAGCTGCTTTCGAAATCGCCGGTTTCGCTCTACGCGCTCGGCATTCCGCCCGCGCAATATGACGAATTGTTCGCCGATTCCGGTGGGGATCCGATCCGCATTCTCAGCCAGCGCATCGAAAAGCTGGCATGCGATTTTCCTGTCAGCGGCAATTATTTCGCCTGGCAGGCATTCGCGCGCGGCTACGATATTCAGAACCGCGAAGCTGTTCCGGCTTATCTGCAGCGCGATACGTACGATCTCATCCGCTCGCGGACCGATCGCGTGGAGGTGCATCACGCATCCCTGATCGATTTTCTGAAAGAGCAGCCCGCGCAATCGCTGAATCGATTTGTGCTTCTGGACGCGCAGGACTGGATGAGCCCACCCATGCTGACCTCGTTATGGGAACAGATCGACCGAACGGCGGACACGCGCGATGCACGCGTAATTTTCCGCACCGCGGGCACAGGCTCGCCCTTGCCGCGGAAATTGCCCGCAACGCTGTTGGCGCC
>CAZCJI010000742.1:0-1204 GCA_964498625.1 uncultured Rhizobium sp. | reverse complement strand
GTCGATGGCCTTGATCTCGTCGATGAGTGTTTCGGAGCGCAGCTTCGGCGAGCCGAGCAACTTCCTCAGGTCTATCTGCTCCATGGTCAGAGAAGCATGTTCCCCGCGAATCTCCATTTCCTCGAGTTTGCGCAAACTGCGCAGCCGCATGTTGAGGATCGCGTCGGCCTGGTTCTCGTTGAGCGAGAACGCCTTCATCAGCTTCGGCTTCGGCTCATCCTCGGTGCGGATGATCTTGATGACCTTGTCGAGGTTCAGGAAGACCGCGAGATAGCCGTCGAGCACTTCGAGCCGCGCCGCGATCTTTTCGAGACGATGCTGCGAGCGCCGCTCCAGCACCTCTCCACGATGGTCGATGAACGCGCTCAGCACCTCGCGCAGGCTCATCACCCGCGGCACAACGCCCTTGTCGAGCACGTTCATGTTGAGCGGGAAGCGGCTCTCAAGGTCCGTCTGACGGAAAAGCTGCTCCATCAGGATTTCCGGCTCGACAGTGCGGCTCTTCGGCGTCAGCACGATGCGGATGTCCTCCGCGGATTCATCGTGGACATCGTCCAGCAGCGGCAGCTTCTTCTGTTCCAGCAGTTCGGCGATGCGTTCGATCAGCTTCGATTTCTGGACCTGATACGGGATTTCGGTGACGACGAGCTGGTACATGCCCCGCGCGCCCTCTTCCTTCGTCCAGCGCGCGCGCACGCGGAAGGAGCCGCGCCCGGTCTTGTACGCCTCGGCGATGGTTGCGGCATCGTCGACGAGGATTCCGCCGGTCGGAAAATCCGGACCGCGCACGAGCTTGAACAGCGTGCGGTCCTGCGTGTTGGGATTCTCGATCAGCGCAATGGTGGCGGCACAGAGTTCACCCAGATTGTGCGGCGGGATCGACGTCGCCATGCCGACCGCGATGCCGCTCGACCCGTTCGCGAGCAGATTGGGAAACGCGGCGGGAAGAACGACCGGTTCCTCGTCGCTGCCGTCATAGGTCGGGCGCAGATCGATGGCGTTCTCGTCGAGCCCTTCGAGAAGCGCCTGCGCCACCTCGGTCAGGCGGCTCTCGGTATAGCGCATCGCGGCGGCGTTATCGCCATCGACATTGCCGAAATTGCCCTGCCCCTCGATCAACGGATAGCGGACCGAGAAATCCTGCGCCAGGCGGACCATCGCATCATAGATCGCCTGGTCGCCGTGGGGATGGAACGAGCCCATC
>CAZCJI010000741.1:0-1207 GCA_964498625.1 uncultured Rhizobium sp. | reverse complement strand
GACGCTGGTCGGTGCGCGGTCGTCGCCGAGCAGCAACGGCAAGCCCACAAAACCCTCATTGCCGACGGTCCCGACCTCCGCCGCGTCGCCGTTCCGCATGGTGTTCACGAGCGAACCGACTCCGCTCTCAATGAAATAGATGTATTCGATGGGCTTGTTGGCCCGATAGAGCGACTGCCGGTACGCAAGCGCAAACGGTTTCAGGTGCGGACGAAGCCGCGCTCTGTCGCTGGTGGGCAGCAATGCAAGCAGGCGGTTGGCAGGAGTTTGCGCGGCGCCGAGCGGGCGCGGATTGCTTCTGCTCGAACCGAGCTTTGACAGCTGTTTTCCTCATTTTCTGCGAAATGTGATGCCAAGCGCGGTGATCGCGCCGCCTGCCCGCAAACGCTGGCCCTTTGCGGCGGATGTAGCAAGGGCAATGTCGTACGCCCGACATTTCGGCGCGCCTAGGCGTTTGCTCCTATATTTGGATGATGGCGCATAGCGCATGGCTGCCGGGCACCGACAGACCGAGTATCAGCGAGTCCATGACGCACGGGACTTTCACGCAAGTCGCCTATCTGTGGCGCAGCATTGAGCAATTGAACCGTGTCATCGTGCCTGGCCGGAAGCTCGAATGATTCCCCGGAGTTGACCCGGGTCAATTCGTACGAACCCGCTCTAGGCGACAAACCGATAGATAATGTCTGATTAGGGAGATCGACATGAAGAAAATCGTTTTACCGGCGCTGTCGCTGGTCTTGCTGGCGGCAATGCCGGCAACAGCACAATCACCGGTCCACTCTTATTTGCAGATTGCTCAAGACAATCCCGATCATCCCCATCGTGGCGGCGTTCAACCGTCTCCGGCCGTCGTTCCGGCCGGCTCTGTCGATAATTCGTCGACAGGCCGCGACCGCACGACGGGCACCGGTCAGGCTGGCGGGACGCATTCAACGGGTGACGCCGGCCATGGCGGCGCAGCTACGGGCGGTGGCGTGACGGCCGGTGACCACGGCACAGGATCGACCGGCGGCGGCGCCCGCGGCGGTGCGGGCGGGCGTCCCGCCACAGGCACACCAACGATCATCGGCGGTCAAGGCACCAGACCGGTCGGGGGTGCTGGCCATGGCGGAGCCGGCAGCGGCGGTGCCGTTGTCACAGGCGGCGGTCAGACGGGTGGTGCAGGATCGACTGGCGGTCACAACCCTGGCGGCACTGGTACCGG
>CAZCJI010000740.1:0-1209 GCA_964498625.1 uncultured Rhizobium sp. | reverse complement strand
GTGTCTTGACCACGTCACCGATCGATACGATACCGACGAGCCTGGTGCCTTCCACAACGGGCACATGGCGAAAACGTCCGCGCGTCATCTGTTCCATAAGATCGTCGATGGAATCGTTCTTGCCGCAGGTCACGACATCGCGCGTCATGTGATCGGCGGCCTTGTGCGAAAGACAATCGGCGCCCGATTTGGAAAGCGCGCGCACGATATCGCGCTCGGAGATAATACCGGCAATCGCACCGCTGGGATCGCGCACAATCACCGCGCCGATCCGTTTGTTCGCGAGAAGATGCGCCACCTCCGCCATCGTCGCGCTCGCGGCGATGGTCACGACATCGTCGCCCTTGTCTCGAAGGATATGGCTTACCTGCATGTGCGCCTCCCGGGCTTGTTACCCGCGAAGTTTTTCAGCACGTCGCTTCCGCCGAAGTCTGGCGTCTTTCGCGTCACAACCCCGGTAGAGCATCGGCTGCTCCACGGAACGGGCAAATGGTGCGCCCCCCGATGCTGCTTTTCAAGAACCGATTCGTTTCGCGAGCCAGGGAAAGCCGCGCATTTTAACTTTCCACCGCCATTGAAGCGCGGCTTCACGATACCGATCTTTTGTGCGGGGAGCCGGACATCCGGCTCGAAGGAGGAGCTTATGACCATCACACATCGCCTGACGCTGGCGGCAATCGCGGCCGGCGTCCTGTTTCTCTTATTTGGCATCAACGGCACCTGGTACACGGTGAACCAGGGCGAGCGTGCGGTGCTGCTACGCTGGGGCCAGGCGGTTGGCATCGAAGGACCGGGCCTGCACTTCAAGCTGCCGCTTGTCGAAGACGTCGTGAAGATGAGCGTGCGCGAGCAAAAAGAAGAATTCAAAACCCAAGCCTATTCACAGGACCAGCAACCCGCGACCGTACAGGTCAGCGTAAATTATCGCCTGCCCGAAAGCAGCGTGATGGACGTCTATTCGCGCTTCGGTGTCGACTATCCGAGCATCCTGATCGATACGCAGCTGCCGCAACGGCTCAAGGAAGTGTTCGGCATATTCTCAGCGCAGAACATGATCCAGGATCGCACGAAGCTGGGCCTGGAAGTGCAGCGCTCGCTCGAAAAGGCGCTCGACAATCGCGGCATCCAGATCGTTTCGGTACAGGTGGAAGACGTCTCGTTTTCCGATGTCTATGAAACGGCCGTCGAAAACCGCATGAAATCGATTGT
>CAZCJI010000739.1:0-1209 GCA_964498625.1 uncultured Rhizobium sp. | reverse complement strand
ATGCCCAAACGCTCCGATATCCATACCGTTCTCATCATCGGCGCGGGGCCCATCGTCATCGGCCAGGCCTGCGAGTTCGACTATTCCGGGGTGCAGGCGTGCAAGGCGCTGCGCGAGGAAGGCTATCGCGTCGTGCTGGTGAATTCGAACCCGGCCACGATCATGACCGATCCGAACACGGCGGATGCGACCTATATCGAGCCGATCACGCCGGAGTTCGTGGAGAAGATCATCGCGCGCGAGCGGCCGCTCGTCCCGGAGGGACGGACTTTTGCGCTGCTTCCCACCATGGGCGGGCAGACCGCGCTCAACACCGCGCTCTCCTTGCGCAAGCGCGGCACGCTCGAGAAATACGATGTCGAACTGATCGGCGCGAGCGCGGAAGCCATCGACAAGGCGGAAGACCGCGAGCTGTTCCGCCAGGCGATGATGAAGATCGGCCTCGACGTCCCAAAAGGCGTGACCCTGAAAGGCGAATTGCGCCACAGGAAGGACGCGGATGGCAACTTCCTCTACGACGATCAGAACAATCCGGTGATGGGCCTGGCGCCGGAAGCACAGACGCATGCGAAGCAGGCGCTCGCGTTGGTGGGCCTGCCCGCGGTGATCCGGCCGAGCTTCACACTCGGCGGCACCGGCGGCGGCATCGCCTATAACCGCGAGGAATATTACGACATCGTGGAACAGGGCCTCGAAGCCTCGCCCACCAACGAGGTGCTGATCGAGGAATCCGTTCTCGGCTGGAAAGAGTTCGAGATGGAGGTCGTGCGCGACCGCGCCGACAACGCCATCATCATCTGCTCCATCGAGAATGTGGACCCGATGGGCATCCACACCGGCGACAGCATCACCGTGGCGCCCGCGCTGACGCTGACCGACAAGGAATATCAGCGCATGCGCAATGCATCCATCGCGGTGCTGCGCGAGATCGGGGTCGAGACCGGCGGATCGAATGTGCAGTTCGCGGTGAACCCGAAAGACGGCCGCATGGTCGTGATCGAGATGAACCCGCGCGTGTCGCGTTCGTCGGCGCTGGCGTCGAAGGCGACGGGTTTCCCGATCGCCAAGATTGCGGCGAAGCTCGCCTGCGGCTACACGCTTGACGAGCTGGAAAACGACATCACCAAGGCGACGCCGGCCTCGTTCGAGCCGACCATCGATTATGTGGTGACGAAGATCCCGCGCTTCGCGTTCGAGAAATTCCCCGGC
>CAZCJI010000738.1:0-1210 GCA_964498625.1 uncultured Rhizobium sp. | reverse complement strand
CAGATCGAACAACCCGGAGGGTTCGTTGCGCTCAAGCAAACGGCGCCGGACTTTAGTCCGGCGCCGTCCACCTTGAATCGAACAGTTAAGCTTATGAACAGAACGTATTCGGTTTCGACGACCTCGCCAGTTGTGCGATCCACGAGCAGCGCATCACTGCCCACGCGTATCCAGGTGAGACCTGACGGCGGAGCCTGCAATGCATAGTCGCCATAACCGGTGAGCACCAATCCATCGTCGCCCCGAACCGCGGCAGGGACGTGCTCGCCAAGCTTGTAGCGCGAATAGGTATAGCCGCTCGGCGCCATGAATGCGCCTGCCTCATAGTGCTTCTTCGTTATGATGGTGCGGCGATACTGGGCGTAGCCGTCACTCGAATTTGTCGTCTTGGAGACCGTCTCTGTCGTTCCTTCCGGCGACGACATCGTGGTCGTTGTCTTTTCCGAGTCGGGCTGCGCAAACGCAACGGTAGAGCCGAGACAGACCGCTAGCGCGGCTGCCGGCAACATGTACTTGTTCATTTTAGAGAATCCTTTTCTGCCCTTTGAGGGATACAGTGGGAATGTTTCGCGTCATAGATCGTTCCTTCTTCATTCGATCGCGCAAAGGGCGGCGGCGGAACCTTTATCAGGAAGGCTCTGAACATGCTCCGCATTCGGTCATACCGATCGAACAGATTCATTTCGCATCGGCGTCCCTAGAGACTGCTTGCGCGCGCCGCGCCCTCCTGCTCGCTTACCTAGACAAGCCTCAACCGGTGCGCCGAGGGGTCTATGTTCCGCGCCATCATTTCCTAATACTTCGGCGCGCCATCCGTGGAGAGCGGCGACGTCGCCCTCATGGCCTGCAATTTTTTCTATGTCCTCGGAATTCGCTCAATCGCGGTGCCACGCCAGCCGCCTCGGCGTGCTCGGTCCGAATAGCAATGAAATTCAACCGGAGTCACAACCGATCGACAGATTCTCAGGAAATTGGCTCACCGTTGACATGCACTTGCCCCACGGGCTGGCCACGGAGTACATCGGCGGCGCTCAAAGGCCAGAACCGCTAGACCTTGGGATGCACCCTTGTGCCGAGAAGAAGGTTGAGGAATACAGCGCGTTCGGAGACAATACGGAGACAAGCGCGAGAGAACATCTGGAAAAAGTCAAGTTAGCCGGCTTAGCTCAGCTGGTAGAGCACCTGATTTGTAATCAGGGGGTCACAGGTT
>CAZCJI010000737.1:0-1216 GCA_964498625.1 uncultured Rhizobium sp. | reverse complement strand
ATCGACAACTATTCCATAGATCAGGGCTTGTTACAGCAGCCTCGCGGCGACACCATCGCAATCTTCGACGACATGCTCACGACTGGACGGCATTTTAGGGCCATGCACAGCGTTCTCTCGGAGAGGTTTCCGAGAGCGCAGTTCTTCGGTATTTTCATAGCGCGGCGAAGATTGCCTTCGGCCGCAGAAACGTTCAGCAACTACAGTTTTTAGGGCCGCTCCAGCCCATTCGCCTTGCGCCAGCCAGCGGCGTCTCGCTCGCTCCAACCCTTCGGCCGCTCTGTAGACCTGCAGTCCTTGAGTATGAGGGGCTGTTTGCGCGCGTCGCGTACACCGAAGATGTCGCGGTAGCCGGACACGGTTTTCGATTGGCGTGCGCGCCTTTTAGTCGTCGTGGCTTGGAGCGTGGCACAAACCGGAAATCTCCAAGATGCCAGGGCTTGTCGGTGCTTACTGCGCCAATATGTGCGCTATCAGCACATCAACGCGCGTCCTCTGCGATGATCGCATATAGATGGGGTGCAGGACCAGCGACGGATTATAGTGGTTGCCTCGTCAGAAAGAGATTTCACAATGAGCGATCTGTTAAAGACCAAAGACTACAAAGAATTTCGGCTCAAATTGTTTCACATCGAGCAGGGGTATGTTGTCTGGTACGAACGACTGGATGGCAGGACTATGACTGTCGGCGACACATCAGCGCCGCGTTTCGGCACTCACTATTACTCAGACGAACAATCGCCGATAGACGCGGCTAAGTTCGACATCGACAATGGCGCCGTGAAGTAGTCCAAGAAAGGAAACCCCGCCCACTAATTCTGGCGAGCGGGTGTTTATGGATTTGGAACTATTTCCCGCTATCATTGTGCGCTTTTTTGGGAGCGGCAACAGATGATGAAGATCGCGCTCGGCACTATTGCCGCTGTTTTGATGGCATCGAATTGCAACGCAAACAGCATGAAAGGCTACTACACTGGCAACGAGCTCAAGGCGTTTTGCGACAGCGCAGATGCGGCAGACTTTGCGCGTTGTTCAGGCTACGTGTCCGGCGTTGCAGATGAATTTGAAGTCTGGCGCGACGGCGAGAAAAAAACTGAATGCTTCCCTTCGAATGTAACCATTCAACAAGTCGTAGACATCACTCGCAAGTATCTCGACACACATCCGGAATCCAGAAACCAATCTGCGGCATCGCTTATCATCGTTTCCATACTGG